>DAOWCB010000320.1 GCA_030633795.1 Candidatus Aminicenantota bacterium
AACTTAAACCGCAGCAAGGGATACTCCAGTTGGGAAAGAAGGTGGAGGTCGGTTTCTATGCGCAGCATCAGATCCAGGCCCTGCACCCAGACAACACGGTTTTCGACGAGGTGGCTTCCACTGCTGCCACGGGGCTCATTACCAAAATCCGTCAGGCGCTGGGAATCTTTCAATTCTGTGATGATGAAATCGATAAAAAGATCAAGGTCTTATCCGGTGGAGAGAAGGCGCGGGTGTCGCTGGCAAAAATCCTGCTTTCGCCTGTAAATTTTCTGATTATGGACGAACCCACCACACATCTGGACATCACGGCCCGGGAAGCGCTGGAGGAGGCTCTGGGTAATTACGACGGCACCCTCCTGCTCATCTCCCATGACCGTTATTTCCAGGATAAGCTGGTGAGCCGGGTCATCGAACTCAAGGATGGATGCCTGGATGAATACAGCGGCAACTATTCCTATTATCTGTGGAAGCGCGACCAAGAACCTGTTAAGCAAGAACAAAAGACAAGAGATACCGAACCGCGGGAGCGCGGAGCTTCGAGCCGGAAAACCAGAGAGCAAAAGCGCCTGGAGGCCCAAAGCCGTCAGCAGGTAAGCCGCGAGCGGAACCGCCTGCTGAAGATCATCGACAAAATCGAAAAGGATATCGAAGATTCCGAACCCCAGTTCAGGGAAATGGAGACGAAACTGGCCGAACCTGAGACCTACAGGGATGGGACAGACATCGCCCGGTTGAACAAAGACTATGCCGAACTCAAACAACGGATCGAAGGTCTATATGAATCCTGGGAATCCCACCGCCTCCGGCTGGAAGAAATCCTGGAACCGTTGAAGAACGATTAAAGGATTTTTATTCTGGTATTAGACCAAAATCCAATAGACATTTCTCCCGTTTGTTTGATATTGATTAAGGAAGGAGAAATTTGATATCATGAGGTTCGAGCAAAGCATGAAGAAGAGGTCACCGTTTCTGCCAATAATTCTGTGCCTGTCCCTAATAAGTATAAGCCTTTATGCCCAGGAAAATCAGGAGTCCACTGAAATTCCGTATGGCAAGATCATCAAGGAAATCAAAATCGAGGGATTAAAGCGTACAAAAGAATACATTGTTACACGGGAGTTGATTTCAAAAGTCGGCGAACCCCTGCTCAAAGAAAACATGGATAAAGAATATACAAATTTAGAGCTTCTTGACATATTCATGGAAATTGAGATTAAACAGATTGTCGAAGAAAATGGTGTTATCCTCACCTACCGGTTCACGGAGACATATCGATGGCTGCCCATGATCGGCTTTCAGATCTCGGATGAAAACGGGATTTCTGTGGGTGGAGGTCTGAAATTCCCGAATCTTTTTGGCAAAAACATGTTCTTTTCTGGCCGGGTGCTTTTCGGCGGAGCCACTACGGTGGAGCTCGTTCTGGGAAATCCTTGGTTTGCCGGAAATCACTTGGGGTACAAGCTGGAATACTACCGCCGCGAACGGGAGAATCTCATAGGTGATTTTTATGAAAAAGCCCACGAATTCTATCTAAAGATCGGAAGCCAACTGGGAGAAAACAGCAGGATCGGTGGAAGCCTGGAATCCGTCAATGTTCACAGCGATACAGACGGTATCACGTTATCACCGGACAATGTGGATAGGGTAACACGTATCGGATTATATATGAAGTACGATAGCCGGGACGCATTTGTCGATACGCGGAGGGGATGGTGGAATGAAGTCGCGATTAGCAGGGAGATGCGTATTTTTAAGAATGCCAGTGATTTTTATCAACTGGACCTGGATTTGCGCCGTTATCAACCTCTCCCCTATTGGGACCGGCACTCCCTGGCCATATTTTCCCTCCTCACTTTAAGGACGGGAGAGGTGGGCAAAGAAGTCGCTCCCTGGCAGCGCTTCGGCGTAGGAGGCACCAACACAGTCCGCGGCTGGGAATACGCATTCCAAAAGGGAAAAAACCAATTCGTCAGCACTCTCGAGTATCGCATCACTGTACTCGAGCCCCGGATTTTTAATCTGCCTTTCAATTTGCGTTACAGGGGAGGAATGCATATCTGCTTTTTCAGTGACCTTGGTATAGCCTGGGATGAGGCGGATCAGTTCAGATCCCATAATTTTATCGGGGGATTCGGCGTAGGAGTGAGACTTTTGCTACCGATCGTTGGTGTTACCCGTTTGGATGTAGGATGGGGCCAAAAGGGCCAGGGAATCTTTTTACACCTGGGTGCATACGAAAAGCCTGTGATGTCGCGCAAACGTGTGCGATAGGTCCGATCCGGCCTATCAAAAAATGTTTTTTGGAGTAAAAATGAGTGGTTTAAGGCAAAATAATCGTACAATTATTGTTTTATTTTCTTTATTATCAATCGCTTGCCTCGGTTTAATCCCATTAAAAGCACAGGATGCGAATTACTGGACGCACCAGTATGGGACGAGATCGACGCTGCTGGGGGGAGCGGTCATTGGAAGTGTCTTGGACCTTAGTGGCACTTATTATAATCCCGGCGGTGTCGCATTGGTCGAAGAACGCTCCATAATAGAGACGGCAAAAGTTTTTCAGTATCCCCGTGCTACGCTGAAGGGACTGGGCCAAGGTGACCATAGCCTCAGCACTTCAACTCTAGAGCCGGCACCTTCTCTTCTGGCTGGATCGATACGTCTTAAAGGTCTTGGAGATCACTGGCTGGGATATTCCTTCCTTACTCGTCAGTACGTCTCGGCCGGGCTTATCGGAACTTCAGTAAACTCACGAGATGTGCTTCCGGATCCAGGTGAAGAAGCCATATCGAGTGATCTCCGGATGAATACAAACCTAACTGAGTCCTGGTTCGGGCTCACTTGGGCCTATAAAGTCAAAAAAACGATCGG
>DAOWCB010000088.1 GCA_030633795.1 Candidatus Aminicenantota bacterium
CGATGCAGATATTGGGGTGATTCAATGCCGCAGCCGCTTGGGCCTCCTGGATGAAACGCCCTTTAGACTCTTTATCTCGCATCATTTCCGGAGGCAGAAACTTCAGCGCGACAGTCCGCTTGAGCTTCGTATCCTCTGCCTTGTACACTACCCCCATTCCACCTTCTCCGATCTTCTCAAGGATCTTGTAATGTGAAACAGTATTTCCGATCATTTTAATAATTTTAAATTTTTATATCGTTGCTACGACAAATATTTACCTAATCTCGACGCAGCCTTGTTTGTTTTTTTTAAGACCTCATCGAACCGAGGTTCACTTCGCAAATACTTGAGTATTTTGTAATGGGAGATAGTCTTTCCGATCATTATTGATTTATTATGTCCTTAGCCAATTCTACTTAATTCTGTATATATATGACTATCATTACTTCATATGTTTTTGAAGCCATTTCAATAATTCTGAACGGGCTTCTTCCGGCATGGCTGCATGGCCAGCCTCGAGCCATATGATTTTTTTTGGATCCTTTGCCAACTCGAACAAAGGTTCAACCGATGTTTCCTTGAAAAAATCTGTATCACGTGTACCATTGATCATAAGCAGAGGCCGGGGATTTATGCGGCCAATATAGCTGGCAGGGCATGCAGCAGGCAGATGCTCACGCTCCTTTGCATCGAAGTGCCCACCGTGAAGCAACACAACGGCACAAAGTCTCTTCTCTGCTCCGCCGGCGACTGCCGCAACGACTGCACCCCGGCTGAATCCCACAAGCCCGATGTGCTTTGGATCAACACCTCTCTCGTTAATCAGAAAATCAATCGACCGGCTTATATCCTTCACACACTGCGTCATCCATGCCAAGTAGGCAGGAGGATTATTGTATAGTTTTTCATGTTTTTCATCCTCTGTAAACGTGGTTAAAAGAGTTGTACTGCGTTCCCCAAAATATTTCAGATCGATGGACAAAACCCTCCATCCTCCTCGTGCCAAAAGCTCTGAATAGACCTCATAATGGGGGGCATCTTTTCCAACAGCCCCTCCACCATGAAGAAAAATCAGAGCCGGTTCTTTTTTCGAAGATGTCCCGATAACACTGTAGAGATGCGCAAAAACACGCTCATCTGGAGTGCTAAGAAAAGATAAATGCTCCCTCTTAACTCCTTCATGCTCCTTCTCGTCCAGAGTTTGGACTTCAAACGACAAGTCTTTGTCATATTTATAAAAGTCCAGGAAGGTTTTGAAGGTCAAATCATCGACGGGTTTGTCTAACCACTGGCATTTGCGCTCATCTTGAGGAGCTTTGCCGATAAGGAATGTTATTGAAGCTAAAAGGATTAAAATGGCAAAAAAGATGTTGCGCCTCATTATACTAACCCTCCGTATCTCTTTATTTGTTTTAAGGCTTTATTTTTCCTGTGAAATGATATTTACACAACGGAAACCGATATCTTCGCTCGCGAAATCAGGATCAAAAAACTCCGCGTGAGAAGGTTCAAACATGTAGTCTGGGTCTTTCCACGACCCGCCGACAACCGTCCGGAGTTTTTGGCTTACACTCGAGTCCTGAAGCCACTCGCGAACATTACCAGCCATGTCGAAGCATCCAAAAAGGCTGACTCCCAAAGGATAGGATCCCACTGGTTGGGTTCCTCTGAAACCAAAGTTTGCCCGCAAATGAGTGGTCCGGACATCATGTCCCCAAGGCCTAGCACTCTCTTTTTCGCCAAGCGCAGCACGCCACCATTGGCCCCAATCAGGAAGATTTTTTCCAGCCCACTGGCCATAGGCTCGGGCTTCATACCAAGAAATACCCACAACAGGATGATGTTCTTTCCCCTCTGGATATCTTCCGCCTGACCAAAACCGAGGACCTGAAATACCGGTTTTGTCCACAAACTTTTGAACGGCTGATTCCCAAGATGTCAAAACACCCGTTATCATCATATTCTCGGGCCAGTATTTCTCTTCTCTGTAGCCGCGTGCTGTGACAAAATCAAGAAACTCTGCATTGGTGACTTCATGTTTATCGATCAGGAATGACGGGATGGGTTGGTTATCTATAGATAATCCCTCATCAATTCGTACCATGTCCCAAAATCCTTTTTTCCTCTCAAAGAGAGTTCTTTTTATGTCCAATGATTCACCAGGAGTTATCTGCACAAGAAACTCCACAGAATTCCCCCCTTCAAAGCTCATGTGCACTAAGTATTCTCCGGCAACCAGCAAGTGTTCTTTGACAGGTGTTGGTTCGATGGCAAACACTTCCCCTTTGGTTAGGTCTGGTTCTGTGAGCACTCGAACCAGAGTTACAATAGCCCCATCAGGCGTTGTCTGAATGGACAGATTCCCTCCTAACCGGACAACCAGATCTTTATTTTTGAGACCCTTCAGGGCCAAACCGGATTCATTTATCAACTTGAACGCTTCATCGAATCGGGCTGCCTCAACCATCGGCTGTAATTGTTCGAGAAGAGCATTCATTCGGCGGGCTTTTGATCCTTGCCATAGAATCAGAGCGACCGCAATAACAGATACAACAATGACTGCCATTGCACCGTATGCATATTTTTTTCTTTTCCTTTTGAGTTCAATTTTTTGATCTTGCGTAACAAACTGACCTGAATCAAATTTTCTTTTTAAAACCTCAAGAGAATCTAATATGTCTGTGACATCCTGATATCTTTTTTCGACATCTTTCTGCAATGATTTCTGTACAATCTCTTGTATCTCCGCTGGAATATCAGTCCGCAGATTGTCTATTGGCTCGGGATCATTATTCAAAATGGAAAAAACAACGGCCTGCTCATATTCCCCTTTAAACGGGAGCTGTCCGGTGACCATCTGGTACAACATCACACCCAACGACCAGATGTCTGTCCTTTTGTCAACCGTTTCTCCGCGAGATTGTTCGGGTGACATGTAAGCTATTGTTCCCATTGTGGTAGCGGTTTTGGTAATCCTCGTTTGTCCAGTGAGTTTGGCCAAACCAAAATCGAGGATCTTCACGACCCCATCATCGGTGAGCATAACATTGGCTGGTTTGATATCCCTGTGTATAATCCCCTTCTCATGGGCCTTTGACAGACCATTTGCGACTTGTAGTATTATGTTGACGGCATCCTCAATATCCAAAGGATTTTGTTCGATTTTCTTTTTTAGAGTATCTCCTTCATAGCACGCCATGACGATAAACAGCTGGCCATCTTCTGTTTCGTCGACTTCATGGATCGTGCAGATGTTGTTATGCTGAAGAGCTGAAGCAGCTTGTGCCTCCTGGATAAACCTGACTTTCGATTCTTCATCACGAGTTAAATCTGAAGGAAGAAACTTGAGGGCGACGGTGCGTTTGAGCTTCGTATCCTCGGCTTTGTATACAACGCCCATACCACCACCGCCGAGTTTTTCTAGAATTTTATAATGCGAAATAGTCTTGCCAATCATGTTTTTGATGGCTGAAATGGTTTGGGATGGTTAGTGTTTGCTGCCGCCCCGAATCACGCGCACCTTGCGAATGGTTGTCGTGATCACGCGGTTGCTAAATTCCAAACGCAAACCGCAGGCAGCAAGGGTATCGACCTTGATGATACTGCCCCCCCAGGTACATCCCGTGATGGAAACCTTTGTAGGTGAGAGTCCCTTCCGGGCAAACCAACCCCCTGACACTATGTAGTTCTCGTCTTCAAGGACGCAAACGGAATAATCTGAATTCCGAGTCGTTATCAGGACCAAGTCTCCAAATTGCAGCTCTTCCTTGCGCACCTGCTTCAGTTGCACTGCACCATCGATGATTTTTTCTAAGCTATGGCCTGTTCCGAGCATAAAACTTCGATCCCTTAACTCAAATCGTTCTCTAGATGTATAGCAAAATAAAAATCCGATGTCAATCATCATTTGGGGTGAAATTTAAAAAATATTCAGGGAGGCTATTTTGCGTTGAATGTGTATGTGTATTTGACCATGATGGCCCTGTTATCCAAGAACGGACGATGAGGAAGACTCCGGTATCGATCCGTGTTAATCCCATGGTTGTATACGAGATAGAAATCGTTCCCTTCTCGGGGATTGTAACGAAACCGGACATTGGCCACAACAACATCTTCTGCCCCGTTGTATTGAACGAAGACACTGGCAGAAAGTTTTGTGGTGAAAGTCGCCATTATTTTTAGCCGCGCAATATGGGCTGTGAACTCTTTATCGCGATCCGGAAACTCGATTCTATTGAATTCATAAAATCCACTCAATTGCCAGGTCGATGATAGATTCAAGAAGTAGAACGTCCCGGCGCTTATCCGCCATCCATCGTAAAAGGACCCGATTTTGAAATTCGGCATAAGAGAAAAAGTTCTCCCCATAGGAGTGTTGAGGCTGCCTTCGACACCATAAAACGTGTACTCTCCTGGCGGCACCTCCACATCATCGGTGAGTTCGAAGGCTTCGTCCAGGTTTTCGGTATAGATCTTGGGCTGGATAAATCCACCCCATCCTGAATTTGTCTCGAACATCCATCCCGGCCCTAATTCAGCTGATTCGGTGGTATTGTCGCTGTTTCGCAGGGTGAGAAACCCATTCAGGTAGACCTGGTGGAGGCGTAGAAAGGATTCGGTACTCGGGATCCATGAGTAAAACACACGATTGCCGAACCGTGTGTAATCCTCGCGCATCTCGAATCCCATGCCCGGATTATAATCTTCACCAGCACGGGAGACGCCAAGACTGTAACCAATCCCCTTCAAAGTCCGTCGTTCCCAGTCCAATCGGAACTTTGCCGGATCCAAGGAGAGGAATTTGTTAGATGCATCGCTTTCGAACGTCTGCGCCCAATTGATGGTCAGGTAATCGTCTCCAAAAATCCTGAAAATCCCATCCAATCCATAGGCCACATTGTAGCTGCCATCCAATCCGATACGGGAGGTTATCATTCCTCCTACGTAGGAAAACGGATTAAAAACGCGGCGACGGATACGGAGGACGCCAAAATTTTCCGAGGGAAGCCCTTCTACTTTTGCCGTCTGCATGTTCAAAAATCCGAGGTCCCATCCGCCCACGCGGCCCACCAACCGAGCTCCACCGTATATGCGGACCATATCGTCTGTATCCTCATTGATCCCGATACGCCGGCTGTAGAACAGGCGATTGGGCCCGCCGAACCGGAACTCGAAAGTACTAGCCCGCTCCAGGAAAAACCGCCGCTTTTCCGGAAAAAACAACGAAAACCGGGTGAGATTGACCTGCACATTATCGGCTTCGACCTGGGCAAAATCTGTGTTGACCGTGATGTCAGCGGTGAAATTGCTGGTGATGCCGTATTTGATATCCAAACCGGCTTCGAACACTGGGTCATCTCTTTTTTGAAAAGCACTCTCGGCCTCGTTTAATTCATAGGCCCGTCCATGACCACCAAGAACATAGGGTGTTATATACAGAGGTTTCTTAGGGTGCACTCCTTCCATCGTAACTTCCTGAGAAAGGGATGGTTTGACGATGCTCCAGGCGCCCGACTCTGGAGAAATGGCAGGGAACACAACGATCTCGTTTTTCCGAGCGATCCAGCGCCAGATGATAATCCCCATCACCACACGTCCATCCACATCCTGAAAACGAAGACTGGAAAACGGAATGCGGAACTCGGCAAACCATCCCTCTTCGTTGCGCGTTACGGCCACATCCCAGAACGTGTCCCAGCTCATTCCAAAGGGCATTTCATTATCTCGTTCGGTCACACCATCGTTGGCAACGGTGGCATCCCAACGTAAACCCGTGGGAGTCGTGAAAAAGGCCAATCCGTTCTCTTTGTCACAGAAGCAATCGATGATAATGCCGAAATAATCTGTGGCCGCTGCCTGTGTATCTCTCTGTTTCGTCGCATCCAGAATTTTGGATGGTTCGCTATCATGTAGGAGCCCTGCTAGATACAAATATTCATCATCATAGGCAACGAGAACGACCGTTTTCTCTGTAGGTTCGGATCCAAAATTAGGAGCATTTTGAATCAAGGGGAAAGGTTCAATTTTTTCCCAACCTGGTTCATCGATAACTCCATCCAGTGTGATCGGGCCTTCTATCCTTTGCAATACAATCAAGTCTGGAGTGTCGGAATAGACAAATCCGCTGACGACACAAAGAGTGATTAAAACAGTTATAATTGTCCTGTAGTTCATATGCCCTAATTTCATCCCATCAGGGATATCCCAGTAATTATCGTCCCGACTTATAGCAAAGTCCTAAAAGCAAGTCAAATGAGGTGGATTTAAATTTTTTGGAGTGTTATGATTTTTATTCGTTTGTGCGAGGGCATTTTGGTAAAATCAAAGACCATTCTCATCCA
>DAOWCB010000010.1 GCA_030633795.1 Candidatus Aminicenantota bacterium
CAGGGTTCCTTCCAGCTTTCCCTCGACCAATTTGAGTTCCGCTTTCACAATATTTTCATACCCATCGGGGGGGGGGGGTATATTTGTCTCAAAAGACAAATGTGTGCCATCGAATTCTATGTTTTCAAGAGGCACATCTGAAAAAAATCCGGAAGATTCACTGATCGAACCCTTAAATCCCTCATCGGTTTTTTCGATGGAAAAAGAGAGGTAATAGAACTCGCCTCCTACATCCACTTCCATCTCCCAATCGCCGAGGATCTTTCCATAATCAACCGTGTCCTGGCCGTTCAGATGAAACGAAGCACAAAACCCTATCCAAATAATAGCAATAGCCAAGATTGTAAAAAGACTTTTTTTTATCATGCTATTTAGCTCCTTTCCTCCCCGAGATATTTCCCGATTCGGAATTTCTGCCTGCTAATAAGAAAAAGCCAAGACAATCATCCTGAACTATTCATCAAAAATGCCGATGCCTTTTTTACTTCAGCAATATCAGGAACTTACCCTGACATTGCTGATAAAACTTTTCAAGAAGAATCTTTTTATATTAATCGGCATTTTTCACCCTTATGGGAAACCCGGCGAACCGATCTTACTGCATCTGCTTTGTTGTGACCCATTTGCGGTGGACAACCACAGCTGCATGGGCCACGCCTCTCATCTGCAGCAACCTAGGTCCGTGAATAATCCAGGATATAAGACTCTCTTGGCTCAAAGATGATATATGACTATGCCTTGAATAAGGTAGCTGTTTTACTAGAACAGCCCGGCAAAAACCATATCGGCATGGAACATCTCTCTTGTTCTGCGTCTTTGGCTCCAATCCACAGTTTCTTTCACCTTCAAATAAAACCAGAATTTATCGAAATGCCCTAATTTTCCCAAGTAGAATTGGCTAAAGTCTGTGTAGCTGTCTACTAATATTTTGCCGATCTCTTTGCCCTCGTCGTCAAAAACAGCGATTTTATCACCTGTATCGTACTTTTCTAAACTCCCATAGACCTTGGCTTTTTCATTCTGTTCCCAAACATCTTTTTTGTCATAAGAAAGATCGGCGAGTACGACAAATTCTTTCCTGGCACCGAGATCCAGATAATCTTCAAGAACCGGCTCCTCGGTACGTGTGAAGATGTTAGTCCAATCACCACTGTCTCCTATCACCTCAAGAGCATTGGCCAAGAGAATGGACGGCATATCCGGAGATATGGTTCCTTCTCCCCGAACTTCCTTATCGATCAAACTCTCCAAGGTACCTGACTCCAAATCTCCTTGAATCACGACATCAAAACCACTGGCTTCAGGAAGAAACACATACTTGCCCACAACAGCTTTAACGGTTCCTTCAAAGGGCATAATCCCTTCTAGAATCCCCGCTGCTTCTTCTCCTATTGCACCTTCATCAGCTTTTTTACAGGCTACAGATCCCAACGCTATCAAAAGGAAAACAAGCAATATCATCCCTATAAACCGAGACACCTTATCGGTTTTGTTCGTTTGAATAGCCATATCTTATACCTCCAATGCTTTTGTCCTTGGCTCTGGCGACAATTCCTAACCAGGACTCTACTTTTCTTTTTTCTAGGAAGTTTGGGCTTTCCTGGAGCGAAAATATTTTATACCACTGCAGAAAATAAAAGTAAAGAGGAAAATATCTATGTGGTTTTGTGTTATTGGTTCTCTTCCATATTGTGTGGGTAAGCTCTAATGGAAAAAGACATCAGGTATGTCCGCAGCGCTATTGAGGATCTAGCCTTCACGAGTTGTTCCTCAAGGGTAACAATATGGGGATATCCCCATATTGTCGGCGATGTTGTATTGAGCACGACTTTGCCAAAGGAGCAGGGATGCGGGCAAGCACGGGAACAGAGGCTGGAGTGGAAGAGAACCTTTTTTTTTAATATCTGCCCGTTACGTAAATTTTCTCTCCAGCATAACATTTAACTCTTCTCTCATGACCTTCCTTACCTAAATGTCGGTATTCTTTCCCCTTCGGGCGAACCAACCCATAATTTCAAACATGTTCGTTTTTATGGCCTGCAAGAATGCCATGCTTTTTCATCAGTTTGAAAAGCCCTTGTCTGCTCAGTCCAATCTCTTCAGCTGTCCGAGTCCGGTTATAATCGCTCCGGACCAATGCCTCGTTCAAAAATTTCTTCTCAAAGTCGGCTTTGGCATGAAAATAATCGTACAAATGAACAAAGGTCTCCTTGCTTTTTTTGTGAATTTTTTTGGAAAGATATTCCTCCTTAATAAGGTTGTCCTCTCCACAAAAGATCAAACACCTCTGAATTTCATTCTGGAGTTCTCTCACATTCCCAGGCCAAGAATAGCTCAACATGAGCTGAAGAGCTCCCTGTGAAAAATAGACTCTCTCCAGTCTCAATTCACAGCAATATTTTTCGATCAGGTAGTTCATAAGGCATAGGATATCCTCTCTTCTTTTTCTCAAAGGGGATAGAACGACGGACACAATATTCAGACGATAATACAAATCTTCCCGGAAGCGCCCCTCACGGACTTCTTTTTCGATATCCTTATTCGTAGCGGAAATAAAACGAACATCGACCAATCGCATTCGATTTTCTCCGATTCGACGGAGCTCTCTTTCTTGGATGACTCGCAGTAGCTTTGCCTGAAGATGCGGAGATAAATCTCCTATTTCATCCAAAAAAAAAGTGCCTTGGTTGGCCTCTTCGATAAGGCCAGGTTTCTCCTTCACTGCTCCAGTAAAGGCCCCTCTTGCGTACCCGAATAACTCGCTTTCCAGGAGATGGTCAGGAATAGCTCCGCAGTTTACAGCAATAAATTTGCGCGCTTTTCTGGGTCCCGAATTATGGATTGTCCTCGCTACGACTTCTTTCCCTGTGCCGCTTTCGCCAGAAATGAAGACAGGGACATTATTATTCTTTACGCAATCGATGAAATGCAAAACACGAAGAAAATCTTGGCTTTTCCCCACAAAACAGGACGGATTTAGCCCGATGGTCTGGGATGAATTTATTACATTCGAGCTCCGCCTTAAAATAAGGTTGACAGGCCGTGCAAAAGCGGCCAAGACCTCGATATCCCGGTTGGAATAAATCCCCCCGAGATCTCCCCTCAGCAAATAGATACTTCCGATAGACTTCCCATTATCCATTAAAGGTAGACAGAGAATATTATCCGAAATCCCCAGACTCTGATCAGATATAATCAGAGGATGTCCATTTTCGAGGACATCTCTGATAATATCGGCCCTAAGCTTTTTTGCTCCGGCCTCAGGAACAAGCCGTATTTCCTTGTCGATTATCCGGTTCTTTCGATCAACACAAAGAATCGCACCAAGCTGAGAAGGAATTTCCTGCATGATCACATCCAATATTTTTCCGAGGGGAGATACACGCCTTTCTTTCATCGGTTGAACTATACTGATAACGATTGCCGCTTTTATCTTTTCTCATAAAAGGGAATAGACAGAAAAGTCCCTACTAAACTCAGATCAGAATTTGTAAAGGAATAAAGAGGAAAAATCAAAAAGTCACTTGGAGGCTTGTTTTTCGATGCTTTTTATCCTAGCTGTGACATCTCCATATTCAGGATTCCATTCTAGGACTTCGCTGAACAACAGCAAAGCTTTATCCGATTCATTTTTGGCTTCATAAAGGGAAGCTATCTCATACTTCAGAGCATACGCTTGAATGGATTCCGCCCTCACCAGTTTCATGGCTTTCTCATACCATATAATGGCTTCGCTGAATTCATTCTTGCGTTTGTGGCACTCTCCTAGGTTTGTAAAAGTTTCCACCTCCCATTTTTCATCTTGGGAAGCCAACATAAATTCTTTTATGGCATCATCGATGAGATCTTGTTCAAGATAGGCAATCCCCAGATTATATCTCGCTTCTAGATCAGCTGTTCCAATTTTTTCATCCACCTTTATTTTGAAATCTGAGACAATCGATGACAATTCTTTTTCGACGACTGTGGTATCCCCTCTTGTTTGCTGGTAAAAGATTTGTTTGATCGCCTCCAACTCTTCCTCGAGCTGATTGGAAAGGTCAAAGTACTTCTTTTCGCCTGTCTCTTGAGAAACAAGGGGAACGATATCTGTATCGGCAAAAATCTCAGCAGATGTGAGCTTTTCGCCCCCTTCAAACAATTCTGTATCTTTCTCAGCTACTTTCTCGACTTGCTCGATAATTTCTTCTTCCTTGACCTGGGATGCGATGGCTCCTAGTTCTTTGATCTTTTCATTGATCTGCGTGTCATCAGGAAATTTCACCTTGAGATCTTCTAGAATTCTTTTGGCGTTTCTGATCAATCCCTGGTGGATTAACTGGTCTGCTTTTTCCAATTTTATTGCAATAAAATCATCGGGAGTCTCTTCGGCTGCCTCGGAAATGGCTGGTTCAGACTCGACTATTTCAGTTTCGGATTCCTCAGGTTCGACTGTTTCAGAGGACACTTCCAAAGGAATAGGTTCGACCTTTTTCTCTTCAGGCTGGAAATCTGGGAGTTCTTCTTCGAGAGCTGCTATTTTATCCTTCATCTTTTTCTTCTGGTATTCCTTCATAAGCCGGTGGGCAACGATCTCGTAGCTCTTCTTCTGGTTTTTCTCCCGGTAAATGTGGGCTAGCTTTTCCAATGATGGGAGATGATCTTTTTTGGCCAGCAGGATCAGACCGAGGAGTCCGATCGCTTTGTCTTCCTTGTGTTTTTTTACAAGGGTATCAACAAGAGGCTGGTAGAGTTCGAGAGCTTTATCATGTTTATTCTTTTGTATATGTATTCGCCCCAATCTAACTCTTGCTTCGACTTCCTTGGGCTGAATGGAGAGGATTTTTTTGAATATTTCCTCTGCCTTCTTCAGCTCTTTATCTTCAAAACACAAGTTGCCCAAAAGATACAGAGCTTTTAAATTTCCACTATCTTTCCTTAGGATCTCATTAACTAGCTTCAGGGCTTCTTTCTTTTTTTTCTCCTGTTTGAACAGATCGATCATGTTTTCCAATGTTCTGGGATGATCTTTGTTCAAGGATCTCGCTTTTTTGAGAATCTCATCTGCCTCTTTAAGGACATTCATCCGCATCTTGAATTCAGCTGCCTCATTAAGTTCTTCTACCGCTTGGTCGACATAATTCTCTTTGATGAAAAGCTCGGCTAGGTTCAAACGAGATTCCACATCGTCACTATCCAATTTCAGCAATCTTTTATAGATTTCAGCAGCATCTTTCGGCTTGTTTTTTTTCGTCAGCTTTTCAGCAAGGTTTGAATACTCCGCCTTTGCTTCGTTCACGAATCCTCGATCACAATAAAGATCCGCCAATTTTTTTAGTGTCTTCAGATCGTCGGGCACAAGCCGGCTGATTCTTTTATAAATGGCAATAGATTTGGTGAAAATCCCTTTTTTTTCAAAATGAGCAGCAATTTTTTTAAACTCACCGACAGCTTTATCTTTTTTGTTTGCCTTGATAAACAAATCCCCAACGATATTCCAGATCTGAACGTCCTGTTCTTGTCCTGATAACAGCTTTTGATATTCTATGATGGCTTCTTCATACTTTTCCTTCTTGATATACTTTTCGGCAAGCGCTTCAATCTTGGATCTGTCTTTTTTTTGAATCATCCTTTTTCCTGATTCAGGGGGCGGAAAGAAAACCTATGAAAAACAGTCGGGCCTTTTTCATCAAGAGCTCGAAAATGATCCTTTGTCCCGTATCCTTTGTGTTTGGCAAAAGCATATCCTTCATAAACATCATCCAGGTTGCTCACCATTTGATCGCGAAGAACTTTGGCGACAATCGAAGCTGAGGCAACGGAAATACTCCTCCGATCCCCTTGACGCAACCCCAACTGATCATGATGTATTCCGGGAAGCTGGAATCCATCCACAAGAAGAAAATCTGGGCAAAAGGACATTTTTTTGACCGCTCTCCTCATCGCCTCAAACGAGGCCGCGTGTATATTTTTCTTATCGATTTCTTTGTTTGTCGCCATTCCGATTCCGACAGCCTTTGCCGTAGCCAAGATGGCTCTAGCCAATCTTTCCCTTTTCCTGGGAGTGAGAAGCTTGGAATCATCGATCTCAAATAGCCAAGCTTCTTGGTTGTTTCTGATAAAATCATCCAAAAACATCACAGATGCAGCAACAACGGGGCCAAAAAGAGCCCCTCTTCCTGCTTCATCGATACCCGCTATGTTTTCATAGCCTTTTTCGAGCAAACCTTCTTCTATACGAAAATCCGCCACAACTGGACCACCATTTCTATTAAACCATATCCCATTTATTTAGTCGAATTTCCCGCCAATAAATGGGGGTATTTCAGAAGAGGACAATTTTTCCTTCGATTCAAACCAGAAAATCCCTCGGATGGGATAGGATGTCCCCCTATGGGACGTCCCCGGTTTTTTGCCTATCTTGCTTCTTTGAGTCTGGCTGCTTTTCCCTTTAAGTGCCGGAGATAATACAGTTTAGCACGCCTGACTTTTCCGCGTCTTACAACTTCGATTTTTTTGATCATTTTGGAATGAAGCGGAAAAATCTTCTCTACACCCACTCCAAATGAAATTTTTCGGACGGTAAAAGTAGCACCTACACCTGTTCTCCTTTTGGCGATCACATCCCCTCGGAATATCTGAATTCTCTCTTTGTTCCCTTCGCGGATGATCACATGCACTTTAACGGTGTCTCCGACCTTGAATGGATCAAGGTTTTTATTTAATTGTTCTTCTTCAACCAAATTCATCAGACTCATTTTGATTTCCTTCCTTTGTGTATTTCTTCCAACATTTTTTTATCTTCTGGAGATAATTCTTTTTGTTTGATCATGTCAGGCCTAAGGCGCCATGTTTTTTCAAGGGCCTTTCTCCTTCGCCAATCCTGAATTTTTCCATGATCTCCAGAAAACAAAACGTCAGGAACCGTCATTCCTCTAAAGTTCCGGGGCCGAGTGTATTGGGGAAAATCGTACAGCCCTTCGCTAAAAGATTCCTGCCTTACGGATTCGGCCTTTCCGACAACTCGGGGAATAAGCCGAGACACTGCATCTATGATCACCCATGCTGCCGGCTCTCCACCTGTAAGCACATAATCACCTACCGAAATTTCTCCTGTAGCCAGATGTTCAATCACTCTTTCATCTACTCCTTCATACCGGCCACATATCAGGATCATTCTCGCTTCTCGGGCCAGTTCTTCCGCCAGGCGATGGTTAAATTGTTTTCCCTGAGGTGACAGCAGGTAAACCGGGATTTCTTGTCCGCTTCGAATTTTTTCGACAGCAGAAAAGATAGGCTCGGGTTTGATAACCATCCCCTGGCCTCCGCCAAATGGACGGTCATCCGCCTGCTTGTGCCTTGACTCCGTAAAATCTCTCAAATCGTGGACTTGGATTTTTATCAAACCACTGTCCAGGGCTTTTTTAACCACACCTCCTGAAAATAAACTCCCGAACATGCCGGGAAAGAGTGTAATTATATCAAATCTCATTCAAATCCAAAAGTCCATCTGAAGGATCGATGACGATCTCTCTTTTTCCGAGATCCACTCCAATACAGATGGACTCTGTGAAGGGGATCAACGTTTTCCTCTCCCCTTTTTCAACAACCAAAAGGTCGTTTTGTTTTATGAAAAGGATGTCCTTAACCAGTCCAATCAAATCCCCTCCTTTATTGACCACGGAACATCCGCTGAGTTGGAACAGATAGTATTTTCCTCTATCTAGCGGTTGGAGATCTTCCTCAGGAATCCAAATCTCTTGACTCGCGATGTTTTCTGCTTTATCTAAGGAATCAATCCCTTTCAGTTTGACAATACAAAATTCGCGGAACGGCCGAAGAGATTCGACTTCAAATTCTTTCAGATCCCCTTCAACCCTAAAAAATACCCGTGAAAAAAAAAGGCTTTAGGAAACGTTCGGAATGAAGCCTCGCTCTAAGCTCTCCTCTCCTCCCCTGTGTCCTGACAATCCTTCCGATGCTGACCAACTTATCCTTTTTCAATGATCTCGAGATTGAATCTTCTTTTCAACTTCATTCCTGCTGCACCAAGGATGACTCTGATGGCCCTAGCTGTTCGTCCTTGTTTTCCGATAACCTTTCCCAAATCTTCCTGAGCAACCTTGAGTTCCAAAATCGTGGTCTGTTCCCCTTCAAGCTGGGTAACATGTACTTTGTCCGGATCGTCAACTAAGGATTTAGCAATCAATTCTACGAGTTCCTGCATTGAAACCTCCTTTAAGTTTGGTTATTGGGTTGTTTCGCTGAATTGGAAACTTTATGCAATAGAGATTGAACTGTGTTGGAAGCTTGTGCGCCTCTATCCAACCAGTATTTTGCTCGTTCTAAATCCAGCTTAATGTCTGGAGGTTCCTTCATCGGATCATAATAGCCAAGAATTTCCTTTGCTTTGCTCTCTCGTGGCATTCTCGAATCGATCACAATAATCCTGTAGAAGGGTTTCTTTTTTGCACCCAACCGCATAAGTCGTATAGCTACCATTTTTTTAACACTTCCCAATTTTAGTAGAAAATTAGATGTTATCAAAAATCTCAAACACAAGTCAACTGTTTTCAGGAATCTGAGTGTAGCACATTTCTGTTGTCGCCAGGGGCAGGCCCCATTCATTCACCCGAAAAACAATATCATCTCTTGACTGAAACCGATCATGCTCCAGTTCATTTCGCAAAAACTTACCCGGTCAGGAGGCAAGCTTTGAGGAAACAGATAACAACATCACAAGCTATCATTCTGCTGACAGCCGTATTATTTTTTTTGTCATTTGCCAGTGGCAGCGAACCGGCTGAACAAAAAACGGGGGAAAAAAGATGGGAGATCAACATGACTATGGGCATAGCCTCGGCGGAGGGAGAAGAGTTTCGCTAACAAAATCCCATTAGCGGGAAGGGGGGAGGTTGGATATAAGTTTTTGGAATTGGGACTTTTTCATCATTTTTTTCATTTCGAAAAATTGCTTCAGTAATTGATTGACCTCTGAGGCTGGTCTGCCGCTTCCCCTCGCGATACGTGCGCGGCGGCTGCCGCTGATTATTTTTGGATTATCCCTCTCGTTTTTTGTCATAGAATTGATGATGGCCTCGAAATAGACGATTTTTTTGTCATCGATGCTCAGATTGGAGACATTCTTGAACATCCCACCAGAGGGCAACATATGGAGAAACTGGGATAAGGATCCCATCTTTTTTAGCTGAACCAGTTGTTTTTTAAAATCTTCGAGGCTGAATTCTTGTTTCCGGAGTTTTTGTGCAAACTCCTCCGCTTCCTTCAAATCCGCCTGCTTCTCTGCTTTCTCGATCAGCGTAAGCATATCTCCCATACCGAGTATACGAGAGGCCATCCGGTCGGGATGAAACACCTCCAGTTTATCGAACTTTTCTCCGACTCCCACAAACTTTATGGGTTTGCCCGTAACAGAAGCCATAGATAGGGCAGCTCCTCCGCGGGAATCCCCATCGAGTTTCGTCAGAATGATGGAGGTTAACCCAATTTTTTCTTCGAACAACTGAGCGCTCTTCACAGCATCTTGGCCTGTCATCGAATCCCCGACAAAAATGACCTCTGTGGGTTTAAGGATTTCCTTGACCATCCGCAGCTCTTCCATCAACTCTTCATCCACATGAAGCCGGCCGGCCGTGTCCACGATCAATGGGTCATGGTTCTGGTTTTTTGCATTTTTGAGAACATCTTCCAGGGCTTTTTTCGGTGATGCCATCTGTTTTTTAGACAATTCATAAAACGGGATGCTGAGTTGAGTGCTGATCATCTTCAGTTGCTCCTGGGCTGCCGGCCGTTTGAGGTCAATCGAGACAACCAGAGGATTTTTCTGAAGGTCGCGTACCCAATTCGCCAATTTTCCGCATGTAGTGGTCTTTCCCGATCCCTGAAGGCCTACGAGCATGAACACAGAGGGAGATGGGCTGGCAAACTCCAGCTTTTTTGCATCGTGGCCCAAGATGTATGTAAGTTCATCCCGCACAATTTTTGTGACATGCTGGGCAGGATTGAGGCTATCGAGCACCTTCTGATCCAGAGCTTTTTCTTTAATCTTGGCCTCAAAGTCTTTGACGACTTTGTAATTCACATCGGCTTCGAGAAGGGCCATGCGCAGCATTTTCAAAGCTTCGGACATGTTGCTCTCGGTGATCTTCCCCTCACCACGCAGGAACTTCATGACTTTCTGCAGTCGGTTGGACAATTGATCGAGCATTGTATTCTCTCTTTAAAAAAAACGCATCTCTATGCTAAGCGAAACTTTCTTCACAAGTCAACCAGCCTGAATTATTCATAAAAATGCCGATATTTCCCATTTTTACAAAAATATCAGATAGATATTCTGATATTGCTGTAATTGACAACATAAACATTTCTAAAAAAAACTTTTTTTATCATCATCGGCAGTTTTACCCTTATGGGAAACGCGGTGAGCCGATCTCACTACATCGGCTTCGTTATAGCCCATTCGCGGTATTCTAATACAGCTTCATGAATGGTAAATAATCCAGGCTGAAGAACCATCAATCGCAAGGATATGTGGGTGAAAGAATTTCTCAAGGACTGAGCGGGCATGGATTCTCTCCTCTTGACATTTATTCCCGTTGTGATTAAGGTATATCTACTTTTCTCAAAGCCTTTTGAGGTGAAAACGATGAAATCCAAGATAGATTATAAAGAAATACTCAAGCTTATCGATTTATTGGAAGAACGGAATCTTTCGGCTTTTGAGCTGGAAATCGAAGGATTCAAAATAAAGATAAGCCGTGGACAACCTCCAACAATCGTGCCCGAATCTCCGGCCTCTCCTTCTCCAGCCACAAATGTGCCGGAATCGACGGAGAGCAAAAATGATCTTCACTACATCTCCTCTCCTATGGTCGGGACATTTTACATGGCTCCGGATCCCTCATCCCCTCCGTTTGTCGAAATCGGCGAATCTGTCCAAAAAAATCAAACCCTTTGCATCATCGAAGCCATGAAACTGATGAATGAAATCGAATCCGACATCGATGGCATTTTGGAAGAAATCTATGTCCAAAACGGAAAACCTGTGGAATACGGCAAAACGTTGTTCGCTATCAAACCGGAAAAATAACCGCACATGTTTTCGAAAATACTCATCGCCAACAGAGGAGAAATCGCACTTCGTATCATCCGCTCGGCCAAAGAGCTCGGTTTAAAAACAGTCGCTGTGTATTCTGAACCAGATAAAAGGTCTCTTCATACCATGCTCGCAGACGAAAATATCTGCATCGGACCTGGGAAAGCCTCGGAAAGTTACCTCAGCATCCCGAATATCATGAGTGCGGCTGAAATAACAAAGGCCGATGCCATCCACCCAGGATATGGATTCCTAGCGGAAAATCCCCGTTTTCCCGAAATCTGCGAATCTTCGGGAATCACATTCATCGGGCCTCCCGCATTTATAATGCGCGTGATGGGTGATAAAAACAAAGCCCGTCAGGCGATGAAGAGGGCCAAACTGCCCATTATACCCGGAAGCGATCAAACCATCGACGACCTGAATGAAGCCAATAAGATCGCAGAAAAGATCGGTTATCCTGTCATCCTCAAGGCAGCCTACGGCGGCGGCGGCAAGGGGATGCGCATAGTTAAGTCATCCGCGAAGCTGGAAGAACAATTTGCGATCGCCAAGGGTGAAGCAAAGGCAGCGTTCGGAAATCCCGCTCTTTATCTTGAAAAATACTTCGAAGCAGCCCGGCACATCGAAATCCAGGTTGTCGGCGATAAGAAGGGGAAAGTGATGGCCTTTGCCGAGAGGGAATGCTCCATCCAGCGCAAACATCAAAAACTTGTTGAAGAAACACCTTCCCCTTTTGTGGATGAAAAATTTCGCAAAAAAATAATCAGGGCTGTCGAAGAAGCCTCTCACTCCATCGGTTACCAAAGTTTAGGCACTTTTGAATTTTTGGTGGACGAGAAGAAAAGATTCTATTTCATGGAAGCCAACACACGCGTCCAGGTCGAACACCCTGTTACAGAGATGGTATACGGCATCGATCTCATCCGGGAACAGATCAATCTAGCCGCAGGAGAGAGTCTCTCCTTCTCTCATGATTTGCACATGAACGGACACAGTATCGAGTGTCGCATAAACGCAGAGGATGCAAAGACTTTCCTTCCCTCACCGGGTAAAATTGACTTCCTGGTTTTCCCTGGAGGGACCGGTGTCCGCGTCGATACGGCCGCTTACTGTGGTTGGAATATTCCCCCTGATTATGACTCGCTGATCGCAAAAGTAGTGACCGTAGCGCCGAATCGGATGGAGGCCATAGCCAAAATGCGGACAGCCCTTGAGATGACAACAGTCGTCGGCATTAAAACAAACATCCCTCTTCATTTAGAGCTCCTGTCTAACTCGGAATTTATCAAAGGGGACTATGACATCCAGTTTATGGAAAGATACCTCACAAAGGCCCATGATCAGGACTCCAAGAATTGATCAGCCCTGTTAGGGCAGGAATGTGTATATCAGGACATTGAACACACCATCGTTATCAACGGTCAGGTTCTCATTGATGCCCAAATAAAGCCGCCCATCCATCGGCATGGTGATCCTGTTGGCTGAACCGATGTAGAAAATTTCTTCCCTCTCATCTCTTATCTCTTCCCCTGTCTCCTCATCGACCTCCAACGAGATCAGGAAATACACCTTCCCGATCAATGCTCCGATATTCTGGTCATGAAGGGGTTGTTGAAGGGACTGATAGTTATACCCATCCGGACCGCAATACGTAACAGGATTGCCTTTTTGGAGAGATATCTGGCCAACGGCACGAAAAATAATTTCCTGGCCTTCGACAATATCCAAGCCAGTATCCGTCCAATCCACATGACTCATCACGGAGATCTCTAGCCCAGTCTGACTCCCCGCCTCGACAAAAAAACAGAAGAGACCAAAAAAAAGAAAAAGACGGAAGACTTTTATCCCTTCTCTTTTTGTTCCCATTCTCAATCCTCCGTCCTGTTTGCCATATGCAGAACATCCAGCATCTGTTGGTGGATCAAACCGTTCGTTCCCAGAGTTTCATGGCTGTGTATGCTAAACTCTTTATTATTGAAGTCTGTGAGCTGACCACCAGCCTCTTGGGCTATAAGCGATGCTGCCGCCACATCCCAAGGTTTCAGTTTCAGCTCCCAAAACCCATCAAATCTTCCGCAAGCGACGTAACAAAGATCCAGTGCAGCCGATCCGCATCTCCGGATCGCCTGGGCCCTTGTCAAAAAATGATTGAAATGGGCAATGTTGTTTTCCTCGCTTTCACGTAAATCATACGGAAATCCTGTCGCAAGAAGACTTTTGTCCAGATCATTCAAAGCCGACAC
>DAOWCB010000351.1 GCA_030633795.1 Candidatus Aminicenantota bacterium
AGATTTTGGATGTAACGGGAAAAATTGATTCTTGCCAGATCTTCTGACTGGTAAAGCCTCTCATGGATCAATGACATGGACCGGATGCGGTCTTGACTCTCTTTGAACATCTCGAGGATTTCTTGACTTTTAATCCGGCTGGATTGGAGGTTAAGCAAAGATGAGATTACCTGCATGGTGTTTTTAACCCTGTGATGGATTTCTTTGAGAAGCACTTCTTTTTCTTTGAGCGAGACATTGAGTTGTTCTTCCACTCGCTTGCGTTCCAGAGCATTGGCGAGGATATCTCCGACCATTCGGAGGAGAACGATGATGTCGACCGACCAGGTTTTATCCTCCTGCTGAGATTCCAATCCCACAAACCCAAAAGCCTTTCCGCCGCAGGCAATCGGAACATGGATCAGCGATATGCTCCCTCGGGCTTCCATGGTTTCCAAGAAAGGTCCGGCATTTGGGGGAATTTCGGATTTATCCGTGATATAGATGGTTTCGCGACTTTCTATCTGGGCCGTGTGCCATCTGTAATCCTTGGTCCAAAGACCTTGGTTCGATTGGAGAAGCGGAATGGCTGTATTGCTGCACCATTCGTGAGTCATATTCATTTGCTGTTTATCTGGGCTGTATTGGACAACATAGCTATGGCCAGCAGCTGAGAATTCCCCTATCGATTGAAGGGCTTTGCTTATTTCGCTGTTGATTTTTTCGGAGGGGAGATTGATAAAATTTGTGGAAATGGTTGTGACGAGCTTTTCAAATTTTGAACGTGTTTCTAATTTTTTTGCGACTTCCTTTCGCTCGGTGATGTCTATGAACGATAAAATCGTGCTCAAGGGTTTGTCCACATCGTCTTTGACCATGCTGGCTGAAATCTGGACATCGAACTGAGATTCGTCTTTTCTTTTGGCCTTGGACTCGCCGATAAATTTTCCCTTTTCTCTTATGGCATCCAGAATGTCCAGAGCCTTGTGTTCGTCCTGCCAGAATTCCACAAAGTGTCTTCCCATGGCATCGCTTTCTTGATATCCCCACATTTTCAGGAATGCGGGATTCACGTATGTCAGCTTCCCTTTTGGTTCGGCAAGAGCGATGGCGTTTATTGTGGAATCCACGGCCAGATTCTTAATCATAAGCTCTTTCTCAGCAATTTTGCGCTCTGTTATATCCCGGATTATGCCCAGGGCATTCCATTTGTTTTGGATCTTCACTGCGGATAAGGAAATTTCTATCGGAATTTCATCTCCACCCTTTCTGATCCCGGAGAGTTCGATCGTTTCGCCGATTATAGGTGCGTAGCCTGTTGATCGAAATCGTTTAAATCCAGAATCGAAGGCTTCATAATATTTTTCTGATACGAGAAACTTGAGATCTCGGCCGATAACATCATTTCTTCGGTACCGGAATATAATTTCGGCAGCTTCGTTCCAATAGGAAATATTCCCATCATGATCTACCATGATGATGGCATCTTTGGCCGATGCCCCGATGCCCCGAAATTTTTCTTCACTCTCGCGTAATTCTTCAGCCGTTTTTTTGCTTTTCACAAGGATGTTGGCCATGAGCACGCCGAATAGGATGAAAAATCCGAGGACACTCAATCTCAGGAATACTGCTGTTTTTGGGACTTCTAAGATCAGCAATCCGAGGAAGGATCCTTCGTACAGTAGGGTGGAATAATTGCTAAAAGCATCTATCAGCCAAAAAAGCAATCCGAAACCCAGAGATCCTGCGATAACCTTCTGTTTGGTTTTCATAGTAACCTGTTTTGTCGGTAATATACCTCTTTTCTTGGCAATATTCAACTATCTGGATTATTCAGCATCATGGGCCGCCGCCTCGCATCCTATGGTACTAGGGTGGGGAGGAGGGTCTTGGCTCGTGAATAATCCATATGGAGAGGAATCGGTTCATAGTTATTTGGCGAAATAGGCTTTTTTCCATTTTTACAAGAGAATATGAATCATCAAGATGCTGCAGCCGGCCACGAACAATGCTCCGATAAATCCGATAAGGAGAGGCTTCAGGCCTATTTTTTTAAAGGAGCGAAAAACCGTGTTCAGCCCGATTCCGGCGAGGCCTAAAAGGATCAGAAATCTTCCTGCCGTGTTGAAAGCATGGACTCCTTCAGGGGAAAAATATCCCTGGGTATTCAATCCTGCCAGAAGGAAGTAGCCGAACAAAAACCAAGGAAAAGCTTTTGCCACATTCACTCGGGTTCCCTCTTTTTTTTGACCTTTCAGGATGGTGTTGGTGTACCAAACAGCGATCAGGAAAGCGACAGGTACCATGAAACAATTGCGGACAAGCTTGACCGCTGTAGCTGTTTTTCCTGCCAGATCTGAAAAAATGAAACCCGCTCCAACGACTTGAGGAGTCGAGTGGATGGCGGTACCGGCAAAGACACCAAAATTCATATCTGATACACCTAGCATTTGAGCGATTTTAGGATAAAGAAGAATAGCCACGATACCCCAGAGGGCAATCGTTCCGATAGCGTAGCTGGTCTCTTCCTCCTTGGCTCTGATGAGTGGGGCAGTGACGGCGATTGCAGAGCCGCCACAGATGG
>DAOWCB010000152.1 GCA_030633795.1 Candidatus Aminicenantota bacterium
GGATCTCTGTGTTCCGCCAAATTCGGGATAACTCTTCTGCCGCTTCAAAATCGGGCCAGTCGGCCAATACAGATATGGCAACGGCCTGAATCTGGGGGTTTTCGCTCTTTGTTTTGGCTATAACGGCCTGGAGAGCATTCTGACTGCCGATCCTGGACAGCGGTCTCAATAGGTCAGGCTGCTTTTCTTCGTCTGCTGTCTGCAGAGCTTCGAGTAACAAATCGGCACGCTCATCCTTGTCTTCAATCTGGTTGGCACAGGCAACAAGAGCATTCTGGATAAGGCGAATATCCTGATTACTATCGGTTTCAACAAGCATCTTTATCAAACGGGGTATATCCTGGGGACCGGTCAAATTGGCCAGACCCGACAAGACCGCTTGTCGGATATCCTCATTTTCGCTTTCGGCCTTTGCGAAAAAGGTATCCACGTGCTCTTTCGCACGACGTTCAGAAAGAATTTCCATCAGCGCCACCAGGGAAGGAGGCGGCACCTTATCCAGAATTTTCACGGATTCAGGAATGAGTAACCGACTGGAAAATCCCATCAAGGCCTGTTTGATAACCACTATCTCATCTTTCTGATCGGTCCGTAGTAAGGACAGAATATCGAAAAAAACCTCCTCTCCTCCAAGACTGGCAGCTGCCGGAACAGATGCCAGCTTGATGACTTTCCTGTGGCTCTTCAACTTTTCCCTGAGGACGGGCAAGGCCGTGACATCGCCTCGCCGACCGAGCATCCCGATGATCTGAGCCTGTACATCGGGGGATGCCTCCGTCATCAGCTCGATCCATCTGGCTGTGGCTTCTTCTCCAGGTATTCTGTCGGCAAGTTCTAAGGCTCGAGCTCGCAATTCCGGATTGAGGCTGTCCATGGCTTGGAGGAGATCTTCAAAGGCATTCTTTCCCACAGCATCGACCAGGAGAGACAATGCTGTGCAGGGGATGTGGTTTTCCTGTGGGGCGGTGTAACTGGCGATTAGGTTACGGCAAATGTTGGCGCTTTGCATCTTGTGTCCTGATTCGGATAGGCGCTGGGCATACAAAAGATAAACGGAGGGCGCGCTTATCCTCTCATAAGAAGGGGCCTCGAGAGAAACAGTGCTCACAGCTTTTTCAGCAAGAGGATCCCCGATATTCGCCAGGGCAAAAAGGGTCACCTGGCGTAGCTCATCATTCGTGTCGGTGGCAAACGGAAGAATTTTTTTGGTCGCCTCTTTGTTCTGCAATTCCCCCAAGGCTTTGATAAGGGTGACCCTGTTTGCTCCAGTCGCTCTTTTCAGGGCTTTGAGCAAGACCTTTTCTGCCTCCGGTGTTCCGATGGCTAAAAGGGCTTGAGTCGCAGGCTCACACAATCTTTTATTAGCAAGATACCTTTTAAGGGGTTTGATCGATTCCTTTTTTCCGGTCCGCTGAAGCTGCCTTATCAAAAAGGCCTGAACCTCCTTATTTGTCTGTTTATCCAGGGCTTTAATAAGAGCTTTGGCCTAAAGTTCACGCGCCTTCTCCCCTCCTTCCTGAGACACATATGTTGCCAGGGCACTGAGGGCATACCGGGCATTGGTGTCATCCCCTGTGCCGGGAGGAACCAACAAGCGGCAAACCAAGAGGATTCCTTCCGATCCCATCCCCATCAACTGGGAGGCCAGGGTTTGTCTCGCCTCGGTGTTTAGGGCCGGGAATCGATCCACTAAGGCCTGAACCTTCAATTTTGCGGCTTGAGCACTATCCAAAGCCCACACTGGCGACAGGGATAAGCTGATTATAAAAATGCCGGATAATAACAGGAGAACGTAAACAGCCCATGTTCGTTTTTTCATCTCTTTTGCTCCCAATAAATCCGCCTTAAAAGTGCCAAGGCGCTCTGAAGGGTTGGTTGACAAGCCGGTTGGCTTCCTCATCACCGATAAAACGCTGTTTTTTCGGGTCGAACCGGAGGGGTCGACCGAGCCGGACAGCGATCTTGCTCAGGTTGACGATGGTGCAGGAACGGTGCGCATTTTCTTCGTTGAGGGCAAATTTTTTCCGGGTTCTGACTGCATCGGCAAAGTCGGTCACTTGGGGCTCCGGCTCAGGCAGGGAGGCCAGTTTATCCTTAAAATAGGGGATATCTGATTCCAGCCCTTTGAAAAGCTTACCTTCAGGCCCTTCGATGAACGGAACCTTCTCTTCCGTTTCCTCTCCGTCCAAGAAAATTTCACAGCCATCGGCGTATTTCATCCGGATTTTCCGCCAAGTTCCACAGGCATCCGGGTGCTGCTGAGGACAGTCGGCCTCGATTTCTATAGGACTGGTGTTATCCTTGTCCAAGATGTACTGGACCGGGTCCAGATAGTGCATGCCCATGTCTCCCAAACCCCCTCCGTCATAATCCCAGTATCCGCGGAAGGTGTTGTGTACGCGGTGAGGATGGTAAGGTTTGTAGGGCGCTGGACCGAGCCACAGATTGTAATCCAGCTCTTTGGGAACAGGCTGGGGCGTCAAATTCGGCTGGCCCACCCAGTAAAATTTCCAGTCGAATCCAGTAGCTCGACTCACTGTCACCTTGAGAGGCCAGCCAAAAAGACCGCCTTGGACAGCTTTTTTTATCGGCTTGACAGTTGTCGCAAATCCGTAATAACGTGCTTCGAACCGGAACCATGTGTTGATCCTGAAGATTCTTCCATTTTTCTGGACAGCTTCGACAACCTTTTGCCCTTCTCCGATGGTCCGGGTCATCGGCTTTTCACACCAGATATCTTTCCCGGCCTCGGCGGCTGCAATGGATATCAACGCATGCCAATGCGGGGGTGTCGGGATGTGAACGATGTCGATATCGGTCCGTTCGAGAACATCGCGGAAATTCTTGTACCCTTTAACTCCTGGGCCTGCAAAATCTAAAGCCCTTTTGAGATGGGTTTCATCGACATCGCAAACGGCCAGCAACCGCGCTCCATGATAATCAAGATGGGCAAGCCCCATGCCACCCACACCGATCACAGCCTTGGTCAATTCATCGCTGGGCGGAATGTATCCCTGTCCACCCAAAACATACCTGGGAACAATTGTCATCGCTGCTGTTGCTGTAAGGGTACTCTTAAGAAAGTTTCTCCGCGTGATGGCTTTTTTCTTTTTCATGATAGACTCCATCAGGACTCTGCAGCCAGCCTCAGTATATTACAAACAGGAACGCTCCTCAAGGAGGAGAAAAAATAGAACCGTCCCCTATTATTTTTAACTTGAATTTTGTTTTGGGTTTAGGAAGAATAGAGACCACAGAATTTAATCTTATGCTTAAATTAGAAAGGAGGGAGAATATGTTTAGAGAACGTATTTGGCTTTCTGTATTGTTTGTTTTTTTTGTCCTCATTTTCATCGGGAATTCGCAGGCGATCGCTGCTCAAACCCCGGAATTGAAATTCGACCACAACCACACATTTCAAGAGGTGGCCGATTACTTGAATGGGATGGTCAAGGCCTATCCCAAACTTGCCCGGCTACACACCATCGGAAAAAGCTACCTGGGCAAGGATCTACTCGTGATCGTCATCTCCAATCAGGATACGGGCAAATGCAAGGAAAAGCCCGGCTACTGGTTCGACGGCAACCTGCACGCCAGCGAAGTGATGGGAGCGGAGGTTTGCCTTCACACCATCCATGCCCTTCTCACCCAATACGGGAAAGACCCTGCTATCACCAACCTTGTGGACACCCGAACCATCTACATCATGCCCAAACTCAATCCGGATGGGTCAGACCACTATCTGACTAAGCCGGATAGCATGCGAAGCAGTGTCCGTCCCCATGATTCAGACCGAGACGGGCTCCTGGATGAAGATCCTCCGGAGGACCTAGATGGCGACGGCTACCTCACCCAGATGCGGGTCAAGGATGTGACAGGACCCTGGAAAACCTCTCCGGATGATCCAAGGCTTTTAGTCAGGAGGGAAGAAGAAGAAAAGGGGGAATGGCAAGTCTATTCGGAAGGCATCGACAACGACAAAGATGGCCGGTACAACGAAGACGGCGTCGGCGGCCTGGATATCAACAGGAACTGGCCATCCCGGTGGCATCAGGAATACCTCCAACGCGGGTCCGGTCGTTATCCCCTATCCGAACCGGAAACCCGGGCCGTGGCGGAATTTATCCTCTCTCACACAAATATCACGGGTATTGTCAACCACCACATGTCAGGCAATTTCCTGTACATTCCACCTACCAATAAGAACTTCAACCCGATAACAGGGGAAGAAACAGAAATGCATCGTGAAGATGCAGCCTATTTCGACATTTTCGGACAAAAATATAGCGAGATCATCAACGAACAGCCCGTCCGGAAAGTGCTGGGAAGGGCAGCACCTCCCCGCCAGGGAGCCATCTGGGGCGTGATGATCGGTTGGGCCTATGATCACTATGGTGTGTACAGCTATGTTCCGGAAATGGGATCGCTTGCGCCATTTTGCGATTATGACAACGACAAAAGGGCCAGCCAGGAGGAGATGTTGCGCTGGAACGACGAGGAATTGGGCGGAAAAATCTTCATGGACTGGAAAAGTTATAACCACCCCCAATTAGGCAAAGCGGAGATCGGGGGATTCGTCCGCAAGATCTATAATCCTAAATTCAAGAGCTACACAAGCCTGATGTGTTACCCATGCCCGGAATTCGAGGATTTTCTTGCCAAACACACCAAGTGGAACCTTTATTTGGCGGCCCAATCTCCCCTTGTGAGGATAACCGAAATGAAAATCCACAAAGGAGATGCCGGATACGTCAAAATTACGGCCAGTATCCAAAATCAGGGCTTTTTGCCCACCAACGTGACCCAGCAGGCCATTAAAAATCAAACGGCAAAAACGGTGAAAGTTTTGATCTCCCTGACAA
>DAOWCB010000115.1 GCA_030633795.1 Candidatus Aminicenantota bacterium
AAAAAGCCGACTACACTTTAAGGTAACAAATTTAAAAGTCAGGTGGGTTATGGGTAACGTTGTACAAACTTCACATCAAAAAGCTTTAACAGTAAATCTAGACAAAACCCGTTATGGAACCTTAGCTGAGATTGGTGCAGGACAGGAAACTGCAAGATGGTTTTTTCGTGTTGGTGCCGCCGCCGGTACGATTGCCAGTGCTATGTCGGCCTATGACATGACCTTTTCTGATGCTATTTATGGCCCCGTTAAACGTTATGTTAGTTGAGAGCGATTAGATGCAATGCTTTCGAGAGAGTATGATCGACCTGAACACACATTGTACACCTCACCCGTTTTCCCCTTTTCGATAAGCAAAACATAAGCGCGCACCACGTCACGCACATCTGTGAAATCCCTTTCGATAGAAACATTTCCCACCTTTATCACCGGATCACTTAGTCCTTTTTCAATCCGGGCAATCTGGTACGCCCAATCGGAACAAACAAAATCCGCACTCTGTCCTGGGCCTGTATGGGGGAAAGATCGGGCAATCACAATATCCAAATTTTCTACTCGTGTGTAGAACTCACTCAAAAGCTCGGCACTCCATTTGGTGTAGGCATAGGGATTCATGGTCAACACTTCTTCCGTTTCAGTCAAAGGATCTCCCGAGAACGATCTCGTCCCGTAGATATCAGAAGAGCTGACAAATATGACCCTGGCATCTTGGGAAAATTCCCGGATACCTTCGAACAAATTGAGTGTCCCAATTATATTGGTCTCGAGGGTTTCTTTCCGCCTGATCCAAGAATGCCGGACATTGGAGATAGCGGCAAGATGAAATACCCAATCAGGCTTAATTTCCCTAACGCGCCTGAAGACATCCTTCTCAGATCTTATATCCAAATAAAAAATTTGGTCTTCGGAAGAAACCTCGGGAACGTCAGGATAAGCCGACCCCCATATGCGATGTTCAGGAGATTTTAAAAATTTCCTGAGATAACAACCGACAAAACCGGTCGCTCCGGTTATAAAGATGTTCAAACTAGGCCCTTTCTCTCCAGTAATCCAGCAAATCCTGAAGAGATTGGCTAAACGGAATCTGGGGTTCCCATCCCGTCAATTTCTTAAATTTGGAGCTATCTGATAAAAGAACGGGAACATCAGATGGTCTCAAGCGATCCGGATCCATCTCTATTTTCACATCGACTTTGCTTAGGGTAAGCAACATATCCAGGACTTCCTTTATTGAGTAGGTCTTCCCTGTTCCCAGGTTGTATACCTCTCCCTCCTCTCCTTTCTCCAAACTCAACCAATAGGCATGGACCATATCCCGCACATCTGTAAAATCCCTTTTGGCCTCCAAGTTTCCGACATAAATAATGGGGTCTCTTTTTTTCTTTTCGATCTCGACAATCTGCTTGGCAAAATTGGAGCAGATGAAAACCTCTCCCCGCCGCGGACCCGTATGATTGAATCCTCGTGTCCGGACGACTTTCAAGCCATAGCTCTTAAAGTATTGCCAGCCCAATAGATCTTGAGCCACCTTGCTTACGGCGTAGGGGCTTAGAGGCCTAAGCGGATTGGTTTCTTTCATCGGGATCTCATTCGAATTGACTAGCCCATATTCTTCACTGGATCCTGCAATCTGAATTTTGGGTGAGATTCCAAGGCTGAGAATGGCCTCGAAAAGATTGATTTGACCGATAGCATTTATCGCGAACGTTTCCGCAGGGCATATCCACGAAGTAGGCACAAAGCTCTGAGCAGCAAGATGAAAAATACGGTCAGGTTGAACTTCTATCAGGCATTTCTTTAGCGATGACATATCTTTGAGATCGGCTTCTATAAGATGTATCCGGTCCTCGATATGAAGAATGTTTTCCATCCGGCTCCGCCAGCGAATCATTCCAAAAACCTTGGCGTCGGGTAAGTTGTCCAGGATGTAATCGGCCAGATGGCTTCCGGCAAAACCTGTGATCCCCGTGATGAGCACTTTCATCTATCCTCCTAACCTGAACTATTCAGGCTAACAAACGTGAACGTCATTCCCGTTTTGCATAATATTTCGCATAAAATTCCTGGAAGTCCTTGCTCTTTTCTTTTATTTTGCGCCACCATTCGGAATTCTCTTGATACCAGCGGATGGTGAAAGCAAGCGCCTCCTCAAAAATTTTCTCCGGTTTCCATCCTAGGGCATGAATTTTTCCACAGTCCAGCGCATACCTTTTATCATGGCCCAACCGGTCGCTCACAAACTTGATCAGATCCTCTGGTTTTTTCAAAAGAGTCACGATCCTTTTGGCGATATCTATGTTTTTCACCTCGTTATTTGCGCCAACGTTGTAAACCTCTCCCAATTTCCCGTTGCCCATAACAATCTCAATGGCCCGGCAGTTGTCCTCCACATACAACCAATCTCTGATATTCGTCCCTTTTCCATACAAGGGAAGATTTTCATCCTCTAAAGCATTGGTGACAAAAAGTGGGATAAACTTTTCCGGATATTGATAAGGGCCAAAATTATTGCTGGGCCTGAGGATGATGATAGGGAGATCGTATGTGACCATGTAGGAATAAGCCAATCGATCTGCCCCAGCTTTGCTTGCAGCATACGGAGATGAGGGATTCAACGGATCTTCTTCGTTGAAAAATCCCTGGTCTCGACTTCCGTAGACTTCATCTGTAGACACATGGATGAAAAACTCGATGTTCGCACTCTTCATTGCTTCGAACAAAACAAAACTTCCAAAAACATCGGTCAATACAAATTCACCGGCATCCATGATGGACCGATCCACATGGGTCTCAGCAGCAAGGTGCACGACACCATGGACTTTTTTATAAATCTTTTGAACAAGCTCCTTATCCCGGATATCACCGTGGATGAATTCATACCTTTGATCATTTTCCACATCCTTGAGATTATCCAAATTGCCAGCATAGGTGAGTTTGTCGAGATTGACGATTTTGCAATCAGGGTAATTATTCAGCATATAGTGGATAAAATTGCTTCCGATAAAACCAGCTCCCCCAGTGACCAACAGAACTTTGTCTCGGAAGTCGCGTCCTTCAGCCATCCTTCCTTTTCCAGTCATAAGGGATATCATTATCATGGGGATCTAATCGGAATTCATCGGGAGTCTCGTAATTGTAGCTCTCGGTGGGTATGTTCACGATTATGGCTTCATCCGGGCTGACACACATCCAACCATGATGGATGCCCTTTGGTATCTGCACAAGCAGGGGATTGTGCAGACCTAGATAAAACTGATCAACCTGTTTGAAGGTTGGGGATTGTTCTCTTGCATCATACAAAGCCAGCTTGATCATTCCCTTTACACAAGCTAAATTGTCAGTCTGCTCCTTGTGCAAATGCCAAGCCTTGACAACACCTGGATACGTTGTGGTCATGTAAACTTGTCCAAACTGAAGGAAGAGTTCATCGTCATTCCGGAGAATCTCCATCAGTCTCCCCCTCTCATCAGGCATAACCCGCAGCTTTTTTGTTTTAACACCGTCAATCATATATATTTCCTCCCGAGAGAATCTAGGCTATTTTATCCCGATTTCGCTTTTATCCCCAACCATGAACCGGTAAACAGAAGGCTTAGAAGGACACTTAAAGATCTTCACTTCCCTTCCGATCAGGCTTTCATCTATCCGGCCACCGACTTCAACGATCTCGCTTTTTTCCAACACGATGCTGTTTTCGATCTCTGTATGAATGATTTTACAGTTATTCTGAATGGAGGTAAAAGGGCCTATGTAGGAATCGGCAATCTCTGATTTTTCCCCTATAATTGCCGGCCCCCTTATGATGCTGTTTTTGACAACTACACCCTGTTCAATCACCACTTGACCATTGATCCTGGAGGTGTCATCCACGTTGCCTAGATTACTCCCTGAAATCGTCTCCAATATCAACCGGTTTGCGTCAAGAATGTCTTCTATTTTTCCGGTGTCTTTCCACCAACCTGTAACCAGGTGAGGTTGAACCTCGTACCCATGTTCGACAAGGTATTGGATCGCATCTGTGATTTCCAGCTCATTTCGCCAAGAAGGTTTGATGGCTTTTACGGCTTCAAAAATATGCGTATCGAACATGTAAACACCGACAAGGGCCAGATTGCTTGCAGGTTTTTTTGGCTTTTCCACCAGCCTCACCACCCGTCCATCTTCAAGCTCCGCCACTCCAAACATGTGGGGATTCGCAACTTCGGTCAATAGGATCAGCGAATTCGGTTTTTTCTGCTGAAATTCCTCCACAAGAGATGTGATGCCGCTTTTGAGGATGTTGTCCCCAAGATACATGACAAAAGGTTCCCCTCTCAGAAATTCCTCAGAAATTTTAACCGCATGGGCCAATCCTAGAGGGGCGGCCTGTTCGATGTAAGTGATATTCAAATCCCAATGAGATCCATCTCCTGTGGCCTGCTTGATCTCTTCTTTGGTGTCCCCTACGATTATCCCGATCTCCGAAATACCGGCCTCTTTCAGAGCTTCGATCCCGTAGAATAACACAGGTTTGTTCGCAACCGGGACCAACTGTTTAGCATGGGTATAAGTCAAGGGCCGCAAACGGGTTCCCTTTCCGCCGCTTAGTATCAGTCCTTTCATACTAGAATCCAAATCCTCCTAATAAATCGGTCGTCTTGCCTATATTGCCCAGTTCGAAGGAAAATCTGAACTGAGTCTCGGGTTTATCTCGAAAATAGAATACCTTAAGTTCAGCCTTAAAATCAATACACTGATAATGGTAGACCAAGGCAACAGCCGAGTATAACATCTGTCTTTCGATAATGTTGAAATCCAGATCAACCTGGGCTTCGAGCGATAATTGTGGGATTTTTACTCCACCATAAAAACCTATCTGATGACGAGCCCAATAAATTGATTTAATGTAAGGATTTTCGCTTCTATACCAGTTTATTTTCAAAAATGCGGGATCGTTTAGTGAGCCGAAATTCGCACCCAATCGGAGCCGTGAAAACGTCTTATAATGGGGATTATAGGAAGCGGAAAAATCCAGGCTGTATTTACTCGTGGGATAGAACCTAAAGTACCCGCTGATATCTGAAAATAGAGGAGGCTCTCCATCGACTTCATAACGGCTTAAAGGGCTATTTTCCGGATCAAAATAGTAGATCTGATACAAACCCAGCGTACAAATTTCCCTGGGCTGGTTATCCTTCTTTATCAGAAAATGATTGACAAGGCCGTACCGGACGTAGTGGTTGGTATAAAAAAAGCGCTGAGTGATGATCCTTTCCGATACGCCGACAGGGCTATCGTACCTATAGGCAAAAGTGGGCTCGATAATATGCTTGAGTTTGGGAATGTTTTGAGCATCATAATAAATTTTAGAGAAATAAGGTCCGTTAAGCTCCACTTTTACAGTATAATTATGACTGAGAATCGGATCGTTCACCACATGGGTTGTCCCGGGGGCATAGCTGTTGAAATAATAGTTGAAATTAGTGGACACCGATGAATTGAGCGTCAACCAGGGAATAGAAGTAAAAGGAACTGTGATGGTCGGACTAAAAGCCAAGCTTTGTGACCGGCGCTGCGTATCTTTTTCATAT
>DAOWCB010000240.1 GCA_030633795.1 Candidatus Aminicenantota bacterium
GGACTGTATATTTTATGTCCGGTGGTGTAATTTTTCGTGGGAATACCATTGATGGCAAAATGCAGAGCTATCCGATCGAACAGACATAAAATACTTTTGATCGGTCGAGAAAATCTGAAAGATGAATCGCCCCACCGCATCATTTTCGGGAAAGAAAGGGTTCCTATGATGTTTGGCAAAATCTGCTCGAGGATGTCTGGTGTTGGTTTCCCCGTTTCGATCTTTTTTATTCCGACATAATCCCCTTTTTTTGTCTGTATGATTTCCAAATCACCCAAGTTCACACCTTGGGATTTTGCGAATCCGATGGCAGCCGGCTTTGCGGAACCGTCCTCTGAGAAGGCGACAGACCTAGGCGGCCCGATAATTGTTTCCTGTTTATCCTGTTGTTTTTCGACAAAGCTCCCATGCAAGATCAAGCGTCGACAGGTTCCATAGGTGCGAATTTTTCCGAAACTGTCTTTTCTGTCAACAAGCTTGTTGGCAATTAATCCTTCTGCTAATCGATTTTCTAGCTGCACAAGAGCCCCTTTCACATGTGCGGGAGGCATCTCTTCGGTAATGATCTCCAGCAGGAATTCCATCAGGCTAAGACCTCAGGTGAAGTGAACTTTTGAGCGATATGGTTGACCACAACTCTGATTTGAGAAATCATCTTTACCCTTTCTGTAACACTGATTGCTCCTCTTGAATCCAAAAGATTAAAAAAATGGGAGCATTTTAGACACAAATCATAGGCAGGAAGAAGCAAGTCTTTATCAACAAGTCGCTGCGCTTCTCTATGATTTTTCTGGAATGAACTATGGAGCAGTCGTATATTAGCTTGGTTGAAATTGTACTCGGAGAATTCTTTTTCTTCTCGAACTCTCAAATCTCGATAGGTGACATCATCTGACCAATTCAGGCTAAAAATGTTGTCCTTTTCCTCCAAGAACATCTCAAGTCTTTCCAAGCCGTAAGTAATCTCCACAGGCACAGGAGAAAGGTCGATTCCACCGGCTTGTTGAAAGTAAGTGAACTGAGTGATCTCTAAGCCGTCCAGCAATACCTGCCATCCTACTCCCCATGCCCCGATGGTGGGAGACTCCCAATCGTCCTCATCGAAGCGGATATCATGATCCTGGAGGTCGATGCCCAAAGAAGTCAGGCTGTCGATATACAGCTTTTGAATATCAGAGGGAGCTGGCTTGATTATCACTTGATACTGGAAGTGTTTCTGTACTCTATGGGGATTTTTACCAAATCTTCCATCCATCGGCCTCCGCGATGGCTGGACATAGGCTACTTTCCAGTCCCGGTCATCTAAAACGCGGAAAAAGGTATCGGGAGTCATGGTTCCAGCCCCCACTTCCACATCATAGGGTTGAGCCAGATAACAGCCCTGATCTGCCCAATATCTCTGGAGGGACATGATTAAATTTTGCAGACTCATTCTTGTTCGGTTAGCTCCCTTGGTATTCGTCGTTACGGTTTTTGTGCCAGCGCAAGACAGGATTTCGGGCAGCGCTGGTTTCATCCAAACGCCGCACATATGAAACATGAGGGGCGTTTTTAAGCACCTCCGGATTGTTTTTCGACTCTTCTGCAATCTTTTTCATGGCTTCTATGAAACGATCCAGATCTCTCTTACTCTCGGTTTCCGTGGGCTCTATCATCAAGGCCCCTTGGACTATCAGGGGAAAGGACATGGTCGGGGGATGCACATCGTAATCTATCAGTCGTTTCGCGATATCGATGTTGTTCACACCATACTTTTTCTGGATTTTATCCGAAAAAACACATTCGTGAAGAGTGAGAGTTTTATACTTGAGATGATAATCGTTTTCTAGACTCTTGCGGATGTAGTTTGAATTCAGAACAGCAACTTCAGAAATTTCTTTTAGACCTGTTGGGCCAAGAGATAATATGTACACCATCGCCTTGAGGACAACCAGAAAGTTGCCGTGGAAACTTCGCACTCTCCCGATACTTTTTGGCCGTTCCATGTTCAAATGAAAGATCCCATTTTTTGTTTCAATGATCGGAAAAGGGAGGTAAGGTTCCAACTCCTTCTTCACTCCCACGGGTCCTGATCCTGGGCCTCCTCCTCCATGAGGGGTGGAAAACGTCTTGTGTAAATTGAGATGAATGACATCTACTCCCATGTCCCCTGGCCTGCACGTCCCGATAAGAGCATTCATGTTGGCACCGTCCATGTAGACAAAACCTCCCTTGGCATGGACTATTTCGATGATCTTTTTTATTTCGGTTTCAAAAACGCCCAAAGTATTTGGATTGGTCACCATCAAGGCTGCCACATCTTCTGTCATGTTCTTCTTCAGGTCCTCCACATCCACTGTCCCCGATTCGTTCGATTTGATCTCCTGTACCCGGTAGCCACAAACATGAGCGCTGGATGGATTGGTTCCATGAGCGGAGTCCGGAATCAAGACGATTTTTCTCGGATTTCCCCTTTCTTCCAAACAAGCCCGTATCAAAAACATCCCGACGAGCTCTCCTTGAGCCCCTGCTGAAGGTTGGAGAGTGTAGGCATCCATGCCTGTGATATTCTTCAAAAGCTCTTCTGTTATTTTAAGAATTTTAAGGCTCCCTTGCGTTAACTCTTCCGAAGCTTCAGGATGAGAGCTCAGAAACTCTTTTGTCGAAGCAAGTTTTTCATTGATTTTGGGATTATATTTCATCGTACAGGAACCCAGAGGGTAAAAACCCAGATCGATACAAAAATTCGTTTGGGAAAGCCGAGTGAAATGTCTCACCACTTCCACTTCGGATACCTCAGGAAATCCGTCGATCTCTTCTCTCGATGGAATATCCTTCAAGATATCGTCAATCACAGGCACATCCAGCTTCGGCAAGAGAAATCCCCTTTTGCCCGAGCCGCTGATTTCAAATATCAGAGGTTCTCGGATCATTGACATGCCTCTTCAAGGTGGTAAATAAAGCGATCGATATCCTCTTTTTTATGGGATTCTGTAACACAGACCAGCACACAGTTGGCCAACTCCGGATAGGATTCCTCAACGGAAAGCCCCCCGATAATTCCCTTTTCCTGTAAAAATGTATCGATATCGGCCCAGGGATTTTCAAATTCTAAGATAAACTCATTGAAACACGCCCCTCGGAATCTCGGTTTAATCCCTTTGATCTGGGTGATTTTGTCCCGTGCGTAGTTCGCTTTCTGAATATTTTGCCAAGCAAGCTCCTTCAATCCTTTTTTTCCGAGAAGTTCCAGGAAGATAGTCGCCCGCAATGCACACCAGGCTTGATTGGTGCATATATTCGAAGTGGCCCGTTCCCGCCTGATATGCTGTTCCCTAGTAGAAAGTGTCAAGACAAATCCTCTTTTTCCATCCACATCCTTGGTCTCCCCTGTTATCCGGCCAGGGAATTGGCGTAAAAACTCCTTTTGGCAAGCCATAAAGCCAAGATAAGGACCACCGAAACTCAGATGGAGCCCAAAGGATTGCCCTTCTCCTGTAACAATATCAGCTCCAAGATTCCCAGGAGCTTCCAGTATTCCGAATGAAACGGGCTCCGCAACAACC
>DAOWCB010000020.1 GCA_030633795.1 Candidatus Aminicenantota bacterium
CGACAAAAAAAAGTTTGGTGTATCCAGAACCTCCTTAAAATCTCTGACTGCTATCCCCACAACCTGCCAGCAGTGCCCTGCGGGATGCGGTATCATCGCTTATCTGAACGGTGACCGGCTCGTTCAGATTCTCGGAAATCCTGATCATCCCAACAACAAAGGAGGTATCTGTGCCAAAGGCGTTGCCGGGATCAATTTGGTCAACGATCCGGAAAGACTTTTATACCCTTTAAAAAGGATCGGCCCGAGAGGAGAGAATCGCTGGAGCAGAATCACATGGGATGAAGCTTATCACAACTTGGGAACACGCATCGGTCGATTAATAAAAGAAGGGCGGACAGAGGAATTTGTCGTGGACATAGGACGCACGGATTTCATCCTGAAGCAATTCACCCTAGCCGTCGGGCAGGTTACCGTTATCGACCGTCCTGTTTTGAAAAACATAAACCGTTCATCAGCGTTTGCATACATGACTGGCCATTCCGGTTCCATCCCGGATGTCGCCCACAGCCGCACCGTCCTGAATTTCGGGGCCAATCCTTTCGCCAATCATGACTACTTTGTCGGGATAGCCCGGCGCCTCGCTCTTGCCAGAGTCGAAAAAGGAACAAAATTGATCACATTCGATGTTCGCGCGTCCGAAACCGCCGCCAGAAGTGATGAGTGGCATCCGGTCAAACCGGGTACTGATGGAAGCGTTGCGCTGGGGATGGCCCACGTGATCGTGAACAAAGGACTGGCTGATACGCAATTCCTCGCAAACCGAGCGGACATATCCGCTGAGGTATTACAGGAACATCTGTCCCGGTACTCACCTGAGTGGGCCGAGAGAGAGAGCGGTGTAGCTGCTGAAGATATAGAACGATTGGCATACCAGTTCGCCTCCCAAAAGCCATCAGTGGCCATCCTGGGAGGTGGCGCGTTCGACCACAAAAACGGCTATCAAAACACAAAATGTGTATCTCTGCTGAACTGGCTTGTCGGAAACGTGGGAAAAGAAGGGGGGATGTTTTTCTATGGTTTACCTCAAGAACAAATATCCGGTACAAAGGTGATGCAAACAATCTCCCGATTGGAGAGCCAAAGTACGCCCATCGACATCTATTTTAGCTACCAATCCAATCCCGCATATTCCGATCCGGAATGTGATAAAAGTGCAGCTTTTCTGGAAGATGAAAAAACCACGCCTTTTTTAGTCGTTATGGATACCCACATGACCGAAACAGCCATGCTGGCGGATTTGGTCTTGCCAGCAGCCACCTATTTAGAAGGCTGGGGCGTGGAGCCTGCCCCACCGCTAGATGGGATCCCTATACTCAACCTTCGGCAGCCCGTAGTCTCTCTTCTCAGTCCGGCGGAAGCCTTGCGTTCTCCTTCCTTCGATTCTGGAAAGCTGCTCGGCAACGTTTTCCAGCCCCTTGGGGAAGCCAAGGAAGTCGGGAATGTCTGCCTGAAACTTGCGAAAGATTTAGGCGGAACCGCAAACAGAATCCTGCCTTATCAAAACACGCAAGAATTCAGTTCGAAAATGTTCTTATCCATATTGTTTGAAGGTACTAACCTCGACGATTTAAAACAAACGGGCTTTTTGATGAACAAAAATTCATCTCCTATAGTACAGGAGTCCCTTGCGATAAAACGACGACTTCGGCTGCCCGGCTACACGCCCATCCGCTCTCAAGAAAAAAAGATTCCCAACCAATTTATTTTGACCACCTTTAAAACCAACCTGGGAACATCGGGGATGGAGAACAGCAAATGGGCCAGAGAAATTTTTCATGAAAACCGGCTTTGGCTGAACAAACAAAAAGCCACACAATTGGGAATAAAAAACGGGGACAGGGTCCGTGTTTCCTCATCTGTGGGGAACGTGACCCTCCGTGTGTTGACCACCAACCTGATTCATCCAGAGTCAGTCGCCCTGGCTGAGGGACTGGGACACACGGCATTCGGGAGTCTGGCTCAAGCTCGGAAATCCAATAGCAAAGATAGAGATACTCAGCTCGTGTGGTGGAGTAAAAAAGGAAAAGGAGTAAATCCTTTTTCTATCATCGAAAACCGGGTGGACCCTGTGGGTGGAGGCCATGCCTCAAAAGACACATTGGTCCAAGTCCATAAGATCGAGGTATAACCTAAAGGTTGAAGACATGAACAAGAAAATCGGAAACATTTTCATCGTGCTGATCGTCATTATTTTGATGACAGGGCCTCTTTTTTCTGATGTTTTAGAAAATCAAGGCCACATAAAAAGGCTCACCTATTCTGGGAATAATTCCGTTCACTATCCTTGCATGAGCGATGATGGACAGTGGATGCTGTATGTTCTGGAGATCAATGGCGGCGAGGAGATCACTAAGTCACTTAGGTTGATGAACATCGATACAGGGAAAGAAACAGAGCTTTTTTTAGATAAAAATAAGACTGCCCCAGAACCATATAAAGACATATCACTCCTTATCGGAACAAAACCTCCGATATTATCCGGCGACGGAAGTGTGGCTGTGTTTGTCCTGAGCTTGGATCAACCGGAAAATATCCTGGATCATTATCTTGCTATGATCAATACGGATGGCACCGGATTTAAAATTTTTTCTTTCCCGATAGACGTCCTTCAAGGAAAAGACTGGAAAACTCTCGATTTCAAAGGGAACGAATGGGAAAGGATATCGCATTATGCTGTAAGTTCCGATGGAAGCCATGTGGCGTGTGTGATGAAGGGACATTTAGGGCCGGTTCGTTACGGAAATGCGAGCGCCATTATTATGATCGACACGCGAAGTGAAGAGAAAAAAACAATCCTTGCACCAGAATTTAACGGGCAACAATGGGAATGGAAAACTCAGCCCTCCCGCCCACTCCTAGGAGGGGGCTGGGCCTTTGGCATAAGCGGTTCAGGAGAGAGAGTTTTGTTTGGTGCCCAATCTTCGGATGACAAATTAGATTATGATCTCTATATATCCGATTGGAAAGGGACCCGAGTCAAAAGAATAACCGATTTTCAAGATCGCTGGTTCAGCCTCGCTGAAATGAGCCAAGATGGAAAAAAAGTCGTGGTTTACTACACAGGGAAGAAAAAACAAGGAATCGGGACATACATCGTCAGTTCAGAAGGGTTTGAGACCGAATATCTCAAATCCCCTTTCTCTCCGAAAGTCGAATTTTTCGACTTGACTGGGAACGGAAAGTATATCCTTTATAAACACATTTATGATGGTGTCTTCCTCGATCTTGAAACAGGCAAAGGAGGAATTGCCTTTGACAAAAATACGCCTGGTTATATCTCTGGTTTGGTCCCGATGGATTTCCCAAGGTTTCCTGCCTTTTGGGGGCCTCGGATCGCAAACCATGAAGGAACAAGAATCCTGCTTGCAGGAATACCTGAGGGGAAGAAAAGCCCCGAGTTTTTTCTTTTGCGTTTTGAACCCAAATAAAAAGAACATATGGCTAAATCTAAATATAAAAAACGATTCTGGACGATGCTTTCTCTCTTGTTCTTGATCGTCGTGATCGTTGTAGGTGGAGGCATTGGGTATTTTGTGCATTATTCCGCAACAAACGAACGAGTTTGTGCCCAGTGCCATCCCGAACTTATGGATTTATGGAAAAACTCAAAAGGTCATCCATCCCATTCGACTTCATGTTTCCAGTGCCACTCCAATCATTTCGTCCCTCCCGAGTATTTAGCCGATGATTCCCTCACTTCACAGAGGTGTCTGGACTGTCACGAAGATGTGCTGGAACTGGGGTATAACATCAAAAAGAAAGTCATAAAATTCAATCATAGGATACACCGACAGGAAGGCCTAGAATGTGTCGCATGTCACCGTTATGCAGGACATGAATATATGTCAGGTGGGACAAACAGGCCTTCGATTCCCGAATGTATCCTGTGCCATATAAGGGAGTTTGACGGCCCCCCAAAAAACCAGGAATGCCTAAACTGCCACGATGTGATGCTGGCTCCGGGTAGGATGTGGAACAATGATTAAAGCATTCGACATCCTGCTCGTCCTCCTTTCTCTAGCCGTATTTACCTACGGACTGCAAAGGCGTACCCGTCTGTGGAAAATCGGCCAACAGGACTCCAGATCAGACAACATCGGAAAAAGGATCAAGTCTTTTCTGGTGGAAGGGATCGTTCATAGAAGAATCTTGCAAGACGTGTATCCTGGTCTAATCCATTTATTCCTATTTATGGGCTTTCTCGTTCCCTTTGTGGTCATCGTGATCGTCCAGTTCATGTTTACCCTACCTTCTCCCCTCTCCAAACTACTATCCATCTTCCTGGATCTTATCGCGCTGTTCGGGTTAGGGTCATTGGTATTGGCATTTTACAGAAGATATGTTACCCGCCCATCCAGGCTGGATAACCGGTTGGATGATTTCATCAGTTTGGCCTTTCTTTTCCTTATTCTCGGTACAGGCATCATCGTGGAGAGCCTCCGGCTTTCGATAATCAGGGAAGACATCCAAGCATGGGCTCCGATAGGCAATGTACTGGCCTCTCTGATCCATACCTTAGGTCTGAGTGTTTCGACAAAAGGTTTTTTGGCAATGGTTTTTTTCCGCATCCACTTTTTTCTTGTCCTCGGTTTCATAGCTTATATTCCCTATTCAAAACTTTTTCACATCGTCAGTTCTCCGCTAAATATGATCTTCAGGTCACTCGAACCCAAAGGGGCACTTACCCACATGGATCTGGAAGACGAGGAAGCCGAAAGTTTCGGGGTTGCAAAAATAAAAGAATTCACCTGGAAACAGCTCCTCGACCTGGATGCTTGCACACGTTGCGGGAGATGCCAGGACCATTGTCCTGCCCATCTCACAGAAAAACCGCTCTCCCCAAAAGATATCATCCTGGATTTGAAAAACCACCTGCATAAACAAGGAAAAAAGGCCGATGAAGCCCCAGCGCTGGTCGGAAATGTTGTCCAGGAGGACACGCTCTGGGCTTGCACAACCTGTCGCAACTGCATGGAACATTGCCCTGTGTATGTGGAACATGTGGACAAAATCATCGACTTGAGACGATACCAAGTCCTGATGGAGAGTAAATTTCCTGAGGAGCTGATGGAGGCATTCCGAGGCTTGGAGAAAAATTCTAATCCTTGGGGCTTAGGTTTTGATGCTCGGGTGGATTGGGTGGAAGAACTGGATGTCCCGATACTATCCGAGATGCAGGGAGAAGAAATCGACTATCTCTTTTTTGTGGGGTGCATTCGTTCCTATGATGACCGCAACAAAAAAGTGTCCAAAGCCATGGCACGAATTCTAAACCACCTCGGCATAAAATTCGCTATCCTCGGTATGGAGGAAGGTTGTTGTGGAGACCCTGCTAGACGTGTCGGAAATGAATATCTTTATCAAACTCTGGCCCAGACTAACATCGAAACTTTCAACCGTTATAAAATCAGCAAAATATTAACCACATGCCCCCATTGTTACAACACAATCAAAAATGAATATCCCCAATTGGGATTTTCTTGTGATGTGAAACATCATGCAGAATTCCTTTCCGAACTCATAGGATCGGGCCATTTGAAACCGGATCGCGCCATCCCCAAAAAGTTGACCTATCACGATCCCTGTTATCTGGGAAGATATAACGGGATTTACAAAGCCCCTCGTGAAGTGCTCCATGCCATCCCATCCTTGGATATCCGAGAAATGAAACGCTCCGGAAAGGAATCCTTTTGTTGCGGAGCAGGAGGGGGATGGATGTGGATGGACGAAAAGATCGGTAAAAGAATCAACATTCAAAGGCTGGAAGACGCCTTAGCCATAGATCCCGATTGGATTACCACTGCTTGTCCGTTCTGCGTCACCATGTTCGACGATGCCATCAAGAGCAAAGACAAGGAAGAAAGTCTGCAGATATGGGACATAGCCGAAATCGTCGAGCAAGCCCTCGCCATTGATAAAAAAACTTAAAACCCTCTCTTCACTTTTTGTGTGGGCATTGTTTTATGAATAATTCAGGCATCCTGGATTATTCACGAGTCAAGCCCCCCCACCCCACCCTAGTATTAAAGGATGCAAGGCAGTGGCTCATGAGCTGTATCTGTATACTGCGATTGGGCTACAACGATGCCGATGCGGTGAGATTGGCTCGCCCATAGGGTAAAAACTGCTGATAGAGATATAAATTGATTTGAATATTTTGTTTTTATGAAAAGGAAAGTATCGGCATTTTTTATGAATAATTCAGGTTAAGAAAGGAGTTTTTGGAATGAGTTGATGGCTCTATCAACATCTTCATCGCCCACGTCTTTATGCGTGACAAAGCGAATCCCGCCTGTAGTCGCTAAAGCCAAAACGGCGTGCTCTTTCAGTTTGGCAAGAAATTCCAGGATAGAGAATTTGGGATGATCGAATCCGAAGATAACAATATTGGTTTCGATCTTAGCAGGGTCCAACCGGATGCCCGGCATGCTGGCAATGGCAGATGCCAATCTTTTGGCTCGGTCATTATCTTCTTTTAGTCTGTCGATCATCTCTGTGAGAGCCACAATACCAGGAGCTGCTAGTACACCCACCTGCCTCATTCCTCCACCCAATGCCTTCCTCACACGACGACCATATTCGATAAAATCCTTCGGGCCGACCAACATGGATCCCACAGGGGCAGAGAGGCCTTTTGACAGACAAAACATCAAAGAGTCTCCGATTTTTGCGTATTCCTTCACGGGTATCTCCGACGCGTGGCTTGCGTTGAAAATACGAGCTCCATCAAAATGAACCTTCAAGTTATGTTTGTTGGCGATCTCTCTTATGGCTTTAAGATTTTCCAATGGGACAACGGACCCACTCCAGTTATTGTGGCTGTTTTCCACACAAATAAGAGATGTTCTCGGGGTATGAACAGAGGGCATGCGGATATTGCGCTCCACCTCTTCCGGATCTATCGCCCCCCGGTCAGAGGAAAGCGGACGAGGAGTTACTCGGGCAATAAATGTCATGTGTGTCAACTCCATGTTATACAGATGAGCCCGAGACTCCACGATGACCTCCTCCAGCTCATTTGTCCACACTTTGATGGCAACAGAATTTCCCATCGTTCCCGAGGGAACAAAAAGACCCGCTTCTTTCCCCATGATTTCAGCAGCCATAGTTTCAAGCCTCTGAACCGTGGGATCATCCCCCAGGACATCATCTCCCACAACTGCCTCGGCCATGGCTTTTTGCATGTTTTCTGTGGGACGGGTGACAGTATCGCTCCTAAAATCCGAAAACTCAACCATATAATCTGACATCCGCTTGTAGCTCCTATAGTGAGAGTTCTATTATAAAAAAAAAATTGCCCTCCAGCAAATGCTTTGCCTAAAAATCAAGATAACAGTCATGCCATTGGGGTAACTTTTTTGAGGTTTACTTGGTTATTATTCTATGGTATTAATAGATTTTGCTCTGTGAAAGAAAAAAATAGCCGATGTCTGTAAAAAAAATCTTTAATTATGCTCTGCTGATATTGCTTTTTCTGAACCTTTTTTTCATCAGTGCCATCCTTTCATTCCAGTTCACTCTCAAAGGAGAAATGGTCACATTACCAAGCCTTATAGGAAAAACTTTGGAAGAGGCAAAAACCGATCTCGAAAAGAAAAAAATCCACTTGGTTCAGAGCGGTGTTCGACTTCATCAACGGTATGAACGAGGGAAAATTATTTTTCAAGATCCACCGGCCAATTCTAAGGTCAAGATCAACGCCGAAGCAAGAGTCGTGTTGAGTGCAGGAAAAGAAAAAGTTATCGTTCCAGAACTTTTGGGAAGAAACCTTCAGACTATCCGTCCTATTCTGGAAGAGGCCGGATTGAGAGAAGGTAAAATTTCCCATGTTCATACACCAAAATATGCGGCCGGCAAAATCATAGGGCAATATCCACTCTCTGAAGAAGAAGTAGGGCGAGATACACCTGTCAGCCTTTTGATCAGTCAGGGTCAGCACGAGATCAAATACCTAATGCCAGATTTGATCGGGAAAAGAGCAACTAGCTCAATCACTCAGCTAAAAGAGATGGATTTCAACGTGAGCAATATACGACGCCGATATTATCATGGCCTGGAGTCAGGAATCATCATCAACCAATCTCCTGCTCCGGGATCAAAAATTCAGAAGAGAAATAGAATCACTCTAGAAGTTAGCAAATGACATGAACTACCTCGTCACTGGCGCAGCAGGATTCATCGGGTCTCATCTTTGTAAGAAACTAATCCGTGATGGCGCACACATTGTCGCCCTAGATGCTTTTACAGATTTTTACTCTCGATCAATCAAAGAAAATAATATCCAATCTCTTGTCAATCATCCGCATTTTGAACTCATCCCTGCTGATATTCTCGAGATAGAGCTCAACGAAATCATGGATAAGGTCGATGTTGTTTTCCATTTTGCAGCCCAGCCAGGAGTGAGGACGAGCTGGGGAACAGACTTTTCCATCTATACCAAAAACAACATCGATGCAACTCAAAAGCTTCTAGAAGCTGCTAAAACATCAAAATTAAAAAAATTCATTTATGCATCATCCTCATCTGTTTATGGATTGAGTCCTAAGCTCCCGATGACAGAAACAAGCACCCTGCATCCCTATTCTCCCTACGGTGTGACCAAATTGGCGGCCGAAAACCTTTGTTTTCTGTATTACAAAAACTATGGCATTCCATGTGTTTCCTTGAGGTTTTTTACTGTCTATGGCCCAGGTCAGCGTCCAGATATGGCTTTTCATAAATTTTTCAAATCTATCCTCTTAGGTGAAGAAATCACCGTTTTTGGTGATGGTCAGCAAACACGGGATTTTACCTTCATCGATGACATAATCTGGGCCAATCTGTCGTCTATAGAAAATGGAAGAGCAGGAGAAAATTACAATCTCGGAGGTGGCACCCGGAAAAAGCTGGCTGATATCATCCCTGTTCTTGAGGAAATTTGTCAAAGAAAAACAAAAATACGGTATGTTGCGGGACAAAAAGGGGATGTGCGACACACTTTTGCAGAAATTCAAAAGGCAAAAGATGATTTGAAATACACCCCCAAAATTGCCCTCGAAGAGGGATTAAGATCTGAGTGGGATTGGATTCAGACTATAAACACGGAAAAAATTTAATTTTAAAGGAACCCGAAATGAAAATGCGAATATTCATAGGAATCCTCAGCCTTCTTCTGATATTTGGCGGACCAGCATGTAAAAAGAAAAGCCTTCAAATAGATCCAGAAATCGCCTCTTCCGATGAAGCCTTATTCAGAACAGGAGAACAATTCATAAAAAAAAATCCTGAAAAAGCACGTCTATACCTCAGGCAGGCTATCGATTCTTTCCCAAAGAGTTTTTACGCCCAACGGGCTAAACTAGCCATCGCAGATTCCTACTTTCATCAGGGTGACGAAGGCAGCATGATCCTTGCATCATCCGAATACAGAGATTTCATCACCAATTTCCCGCTGAGTCCTTCTGCCCCATATGCACAGCTTCAAATTGCCTTATCTTTTTTTAAAAAAATCCTCAAACCCGGCCGCGATCAAACAAAAACCGAACAGGCCCTTCTGGAGTTCAAACGTCTCATAACAGACTACCCCTTGAGTGACGAAGCAAAGGAGGCACGAGAAAAAGTAAAAGTATGCGAAGAGTACTTGGCCGCACATACTTTGAGCATCGGGAAACTCTACTACAAAAGAAAAGCCTATCCCGCCGCCATTAGCAGACTAAAGGATATTCTTTCCAATTATCCGACATTTTCAGGATTGGATGAGGTCTTTTTTTTTATTGGAGACTCCTATTATAAGATGAGTCAAACCGAAGAAAGTATTCCGTATTACACAAAATTGATATCCGATTATCCTCAAAGCAAATTCGCAAAAAAAGCACAGGAAAGAATGGAGGAAATCGAAAAAAAGAACCCAACCGACTAAGGAGTGAAAAATCAAATGAAAAAACATTGCACGTTTATCCTTGCTGCCCTGTTTTTCTTTAGTCTTCCCCAAGTCTCCTTTCCTCAGCTCCAGGATGTATCCTTCTCCAGTGGGCTGAGGATAAAACCGGGAGCTCATTTTGAATATTTTTCTAGAAAAGTGACCTGGGATAATGAGAATCAAACTTTAGATTTGAAATCCAAAATTTTCGCCTTGAATTTAGAAATTGAAATAAACGAAGGATTTTCCATCTCCGGATTGGCCGGATACACCTTATCAAATTATGATGCTCTGATTTTCAGGCAGTTGCCCTTTTCAGTCGAGTTGGATGCTAGTGACATAGGAGGATTTATCTTCGGTGCTGAATTAAGAAAATCTCTTTTTTATGCCAACGATTTTGAGTTTGGCCTCTATGGTCAATTCCTTTATCATATCGGCAAAGAAGAAACTTGGGATATCCCGGGACTCAATGTCACCGGAACAGTGACTGGAAAGCCGACATGGATGAGAGCTTCTGCCGGTCCTTATATCAAGTTTACAGGTTTAGACTCCTTCTCCCCCTATTTGTCCGTCTGCTACAATAACTTATGGGGACGATTTGAAATGCAGCAGGCAATTCAAACCCTTGAAGGAACGGAGGAAAAAGAACTCAAGTCCAAAAGCCTGGTTGACATCACACTTGGAAGCATCCTCACCCTTAGTGATAACTTCTTCCTCAAAGGAGAGGCGCATATATTGCCACACAAAGATGGGATGGATTTGGGATTTGTGGTAATAGCTGCCTTCTCGTTCTAACCGGAGGAAATGATGAAAAAATCCAAAATAACATTACTTATTTCGATCATCTTCGTCTTTTTCTTTTCTTCCAGCTTTGATTTTCCCCGACTTCGGAGACAAAAACGAAATCCCATGCGGATGTTTCGGCATCAGGTCCATTCTATCAACCAAGGGCAACCGTTTGGAATCGGAGAAACGCGTTATGCGCCTGACCGAGTTCTTGTTAAATTCAAACAAACCCTGTCCCTTCAAACCATTGATACAACCATAAATGCTTATCAAGCAAAAACAATTAAGCAAATTCCTGTGTTGGAGATTTATATACTCAAAGTTCCAGAATATTCAACCGTAGAAGAAATGATTTATGCATTAAAGCTGAATCCAGATGTTGAATATGCTACCCCAGATTATAAGACCTACATAACAGCCGTTCCTAAACCCAACGATAATTTTTTCGATTTGCAGTATGCTCTTTTTAACGAAGGTCAAGAAATTGGATTCCCAGGCCCTCAGGGAAAAAACAGAGCCGACATCAAAGCCCTCGAAGC
>DAOWCB010000213.1 GCA_030633795.1 Candidatus Aminicenantota bacterium
CAGTGAAAAGGCGAGCAACTTCAGTAGTCGGATGCATGTCAAGGAGATTTTCCGGATCTACCTACTACTGGGAAGAAGTTTGAATATAGTGTAATTGTTGTTGCTCGTATTGAAAATGGAAAAATTATCGAGGAAAAAATCGAGATTGATTTGTTGGGTCTAATGCAACAACTCGGCATGGAGCTTAAGCCGAAGGAGGGGGAGAAATAGATTCTTATTCCTTAAGCTGAATGTGATTTGACAATCCCTGTCAATTCTTGTGTAAGTCAGTCCACCTGATGATTTAATATGTTGGAGATTGCCTTGATTTTGTCTTTAATGGGATTACGACCAATATAGGTTCTAAACTCGTTCACGCGGGCGTGCCAATTAATCTCTAAAGAAATCTTTTGCCTTTTCCTGCTCTCAGCAAGCGACAGGAAATTCGGCCAACTTTTTGATTTGTCGGAGTTCTTTCAGTATGTTGTGTGCTTGGAGTATCTTAATAACTTTGACCGTATCCCGTTCCCTCGAAGAACGACTCGAGAAGGCTAGATCCTCAATGTCGCTGCGGACATACCTAATGGCAAATAATTCTATCGATTGACCGACACAAAATGGAGATGATCTATGAAAATGAAGAATGGAATCGACAATTTTTATAAATAATCCAGGCTAAAGAATGAGCATGCAATCGCCATAGCTGTAAAACCTGTATTTTCGGCGAACAGCCTCCTGGTAAGCTTTCAGGATAAAATCCTTGCCTGCAAAGGCAGAGACAAGCATCAACAAAGTCGACTTGGGCAGATGAAAATTTGTCAAGAGCCTGTCGATAACCTTGAACGGATAACCGGGGAAAATAAAAAGGTCTGTTGTATGTTGTCCTGCTTTTACCCGGTCCTGTTCATGGACACTTTCCAAAGCCCTGACCGAGGTGGTTCCCACAGCGGTGACCGGACGGTTAGCTTTGATTGCGTTGTTGATGTCTCTAGCCGTCTCCTTGGAAATGGCAAATTTCTCTGCTAGCATGCGATGGTCCTCCACATTATGAACCCGGACTGGCTGGAAGGTGGCCAGCCCCACATCCAGTGATAAATCACAAATCAATACACCCTTTTCCTTTAATTTATCGAGGAGCTCCTCGGTAAAGTGGAGACCGGCCGTTGGAGCGGCGATGGATCCCTCTTTCTTGGCGAAAACGGTCTGGTATCTCTCGAGATCTTCAGCCCGGACCACAGGATCGTTTTTTTTGCGTTTGATATAGGGGGGGAGGGGAGCATACCCTGCCCTTTTTAGAAAGGAAAAAACTTCCCCCTGTTGAAATCGTATCCCCCGCTTCCCTTCTGGCCCGATTCCAACAACGTGTCCGGTTGAATCTTTGGCGAATAATATTTCATCTCCCAGTTTTACTCGTTTGGCAGGGCGACATAAAACTTCCCATTCGTTTTTATCTTTTTCTTCGAGGAAAAGGAATTCGATGGATTTGCCGTCTTCCTTTTTGCCCCAAATCTTTGCCGGGATGACTTTGGATGAGTTCAAAACCAGCATGTCTTCCTTTTTGAAATATTTGGGGATGTCAAAAAAATGGGAATGGCAAATCTCCCCGGATTTTCGGTCGCAGATCATCATCCGCGAATGATCTCTTTTGTGCAGAGGAACTTGGGCAATGAGTTCCTGGGGAAGATGGTAATCAAATTCGGAAATCAGCATGTCTCATTTTTTGAACAGTTTCCCCTGGGAATGGGAGTGCGGAGTGAGTCCGAGATGTTTGTAGGCTTTTTCCGTCACGCAACGACCACGAGTCGTTCTTTCTAAAAAACCTATCCTCATAAGAAAAGGCTCGTAGATGGATTCGATCGTATCCTTCTCTTCATCGATAGCGGCAGCGATGGTGCTGATCCCGACCGGCCCACCCCTGAAGTTTTCGATGATCGTCAGAAGCATCTTGCGGTCCACATCGTCCAGCCCGAGAGAATCGACTTCCATCATATCCAGAGCCTTGGTGGCTTCCTTTATGGTGATTTGTCCGTCCGCAATGACATCAGCATAGTCTCTTGTCCGTCTGAGCAGACGATTCGCCACACGCGGGGTGCCTCTCGCTCGGCTTGCGATATGTTGAGCTCCTGGGTCATCTATCTTTACCTTCAGTATGGAGGCGGATCGTTTGATGATCTGTTTCAAATCTTTCGGGTCATAATAATCCAACCGGTGAATGATCCCGAAACGTCCCCTCAAAGGAGCTGTGATGCGGCCTGCACGGGTTGTGGCCCCGATCAGCGTGAATTTTTTGAGCTGTAATTTGTGGCTTCTTGCACTCGGTCCCTGCCCTATGACGATATCCAGACGGAAATCTTCCATAGCTGAGTATAAGATTTCCTCCACCGCCGGGTGGAGTCGATGAATTTCGTCGAGAAAAAGAATTTCTTTGTGCTGCATATTGGAAAGGATGGCAGAGAGATCCCCGATCCTTTCGATCACAGGCCCGGATGTCGGTTTGATTCCCACGCCAAGCTCTTTGGCCATCAGGAATGCAAGGCTGGTTTTGCCCAAACCAGGAGGGCCGTACAGGAGCACATGGTCGAGGTGTTCATCTCTTTTGCGTGCTGCTTTGATGAAAATTTTAAGGTTTGTTTTGATGGTTTCCTGACCGACAAACTCTGCAAAACTTCTGGGCCGGAGATTGTCCTCATACTCGAGGTCTTCTTTGGTGCGAATCGGACTTAAAACATCGGTCATTTTGGTGTCCTTGATTTAAACCTTTGCCAATATTTTTAGGCTTTCTCGCAAAAGTTTATCAAAACTAGCGTCTAAGGAAAAGGTTTGGAGGCATTCATCCACAATTTTTTCCACCTCTCTTCTCTTGAAGCCGAGATTCATCAAAGCAGATATCAGGTCTTCTTTTTCCTTGATACTCTGGGTTTCCAAAACTTTTTCTTTGAGATCCAGTTTTTCTTGGAGTTCCAGTGCGATGCGCATGGCTGTTTTTTTCCCGATTCCTGGGATCAAAGATATCCGTGTTACATCACTATTCCTAATGGCCTCCTCGAGATCTGTAGTCTCTATTCCCGATAGGATATTCAGGGCGATCTTTGGGCCTATACCTGAAATACTGATGAGTTTCAAAAAAAGTGCCCTTTCCTTTTCTGAGTAAAAGCCGTATAAAGCGAGAGAGCTATCTGTCACGTGGGTATAGATGTGAAGTTCTGCCAAGTTGTTGATGTCCCCTAACTTCAAGTAGGTGGAGAGAGGGATGGAAGCACAGTATCCCACACCACCGATGTCGAGGATTACCTGGGAAGTCGTTTTTTGGATCAAGTTTCCTTTTAGATAAGCTATCATGTTTTTGACCTTTTTTCTTAAGTCATGTTGACCTGCTGCTGAAACATTCGGGTGTTGAGATGACAGAATGCGGTTGCCAGAGCATCGGCTGCATCCGTTCCCAGGTCTGTTTCCTGTATGTTGAGAAGGATTTTTATCATGGTTTTGACTTGGACTTTATCCGCACGTCCATAACCGGTGACAGCTTTTTTGATTTCCAGGGCTGAATATTCGAATAACGGACAGTTTTGGGATGCCACCGCAACAAGGACGGCACCTCTGACCTGGCCTAATGTGATGGCGGTTTTGACATTTTGCGCGAAAAACGGATTTTCGATGGCCACTTCTTCAGGTTCATGAGCGCGGATGATCTCTTCCAGGCGGTTCCTGATCATGTTGATTTTGTTGAGGAAAAGGAGTTTCCGGGAAGGCTTTATAGCCCCAAATTCCAGGACGGAATAGCTGTTGTTTGAAAATTCGATGATGCCAAATCCTGTGGATTGGACGCTGGGGTCAATACCGAGAACCCTCATTTATTTCAGTTTGAATATTGGGCGATTTCCTCTTCGTCAATGTCAAAATTGG
>DAOWCB010000329.1 GCA_030633795.1 Candidatus Aminicenantota bacterium
CAAAACCATTCCTAAAAGCCCTTCAAGGATTGAGCGGGCATGGATTGCTTTTAAATATGCTGGCCGGAGCGACCTTGAGAAAGAAGGTGCAAAGGTTTAAAATGAGTGGTCATGTTGAAGGAAATTCGTGTCAAAAAAGCGGCGCAACACAATCTCAAAAACATCGATATCCACCTTCCCAGGAATAGGTTGATCGTGATCACAGGGCCGAGCGGGTCCGGCAAGTCCTCCCTGGCCTTTGACACCCTGTTTGCCGAGGGGCAGCGCCGGTATATCGAGTGCCTTTCTGCCTATGCACGCCAGTATATCGAACAGATGGAAAAGCCCGAAGTGGAATCCATCGAGGGCCTTTCTCCTTCCATTTCCATCGATCAGAGAACGATCTCTGCTAATCCAAGGTCCACTGTCGGTACCGTCACAGAAATTTATGATTTTTTGCGGCTTCTTTATGCTCGCGTAGGAATCCCCCACTGTCCCAAGTGTGGGAGGCGAGTATCTTCCCAAACATCCGAACAGATCCTCAGAAGGATTCTGGAATCTGCAAATTGCGAGAAGATGAAGATCTTTTCTCCTGTGGTTAAAGGGCGTAAGGGGGAATATCATCGGCTTTTCGAAAAGCTCCTCAGGAAGGGCTTTCTCAGAGCTCGGATTGACGGGGAATTGAAGGAGTTGGATGGAAAAATCGAACTGGAACGGATGAAAAAGCACAACATCGAGGTCTTGATCGATGAAATCGAGGTTTCCCCTTCCACGCGGTCACGCCTGATCGAAGCAATAGAAAAGGCGTTGGAAATGTCAGACGGAGACCTGCTGACTTTGAGGCCAGATGGCACCGAGACCTACTATTCATTAAGCCTCCTGTGTCCCTACTGTGAGATCAACCTTCCCGAACTTGAACCCCGTTCCTTTTCCTTCAATAGCCCGTACGGCGCTTGTCCCCGTTGCCATGGTCTTGGCTATCTCACGATACTTGATGAATGGGGAGATGTTGTGTTGACAGACGAGCTCTGTGCATCCTGCGGAGGAAGCCGTTTGCGTAAGGAAAGCCTTGCTGTAAAAGTGAGCAATAGAAATATTTATGAATTGACCGACTTCTCGATAAATCAGTTGATTTCTGAACTTACAGGATTGAAACTCTCCTCTTCGCAACGCACGATCGCCTCCCCGATTAGGAAGGAAATCCTTTCACGGCTTGAGGTTATGGATGAGTTGGGAATGAGCTACCTTCAGTTGTGCCGGACAACTGCTTCCCTCTCGGGGGGAGAGGCCCGCCGCCTCCGTTTGGCCGCACAGGTGGGCGCGCGGTTGCGGGGCGTGCTGTATGTTTTGGATGAACCGACCATCGGTCTCCATCAGCGGGATAACGGCCGGTTGATAAAACTTCTCCGGGATATTAGGGATACAGGGAATTCGATTATTGTCGTGGAACATGACGAGCAGACCATTCGGTCTGCGGACTACATCCTGGATTTGGGACCCGGCGCTGGGGAGTCGGGTGGTTTCAAAGTTGCCGAAGGAAACCTAGGGGCCATTCTTCGTTCTCAAGATTCTCTCACCTCTCAATACCTCCGCGGCGAGCGTTGTATCCCTTTGCCCTCAAGAAGGAGAAAACCTAAAGGCTGGCTTGTCGTTTCAAAAGCAGCAGAACACAATCTCAAAAACATAGATGTGCGGATCCCTTTGTCTGTTTTAGTGGTGATTACAGGTGTTTCCGGTTCAGGGAAAAGCACTTTGATCTACGATATTTTGTACAAAAGCCTCCTGAATAGATTTTATAAAGCCAAGCAAAAACCCGGAAAACATGAAAAAATCGTGGGCATCGACCAGATCGACAAAGTCGTTGCAGTAAATCAGAAGCCGATCGGTCGTACTCCCAGATCCAATCCTTCGACCTACACAGGATTGTTCACAGCTTTGCGGCAGCTTTTCGCAATGACCCAGGAAGCGCGAATACGGGGCTATTCCCCTGGCCGATTCAGTTTTAATCTGCAGGGCGGACGATGCGAGGAGTGTCAGGGGGCGGGAGCCAAGAAAATTGAGATGCACTTCCTGCCGGATGTGTTTGTCACCTGTGACCGCTGCGGCGGAAAGCGCTACAATAAGGAAACGTTGGCGGTTCGATATCGAGGAAATAATATCGCCGATTATCTGGCTATGACTGTGGATGAGGCATACGAATTATTGAAAGCGCATCCCCAGTTGAAGCGAAAGCTGGGCGTTCTGAAGCGTGTGGGGCTTGGGTATCTTCGACTGGGCCAGCCCGCACCGACTCTTTCTGGAGGTGAGGCCCAGCGGATCAAGCTTACAAAGGAACTGAGCCGAAAAAACACCGGAAAAACGCTTTATCTGCTGGATGAGCCCACGACAGGACTGCATTTTGATGATGTCCGGAAACTCCTTGAAGTTCTTGCCGTCCTAGTCGAGCTGGACAATTCCGTGGTGGTCATCGAACACAATCTGGACGTTATCAAGTTCGCAGATCATGTCATTGACCTGGGACCAGAAGGAGGAGAAAGAGGAGGTTGGATCGTGGCCGAGGGGACTCCTGAAAAACTTGCGAAGGTCGAAGCTTCCCATACGGGCCAATTTTTAAGAGAAATCTTGAAAAAGGAAAACAGATAGAGATAATGAAGCTTACGTCGGAACACCTCCTTCTCTGGCCGTATGAAAGTTCAAAATATGCCAAAATGCTAGGTGCAAAAACACAGTGTTTTTTAATGAACGGTCAAATGAGGTATAATGATTCGTGACAGAAAATGCGTAAGAATTAATAGATAGGAAAAAATGGGTTTTAAA
>DAOWCB010000150.1 GCA_030633795.1 Candidatus Aminicenantota bacterium
AAATGCGGAACCGGGGAAACGGGAAAGGCGGCGGGGTGGCAGCCGTGGGATTGTTCGACGAATACAAAGATTTTTATGCTCTGCACATTGCTTTCCTCGACGAAAAAGCAAGAAAACCGGTCGAAAAAAAGTACATACAATCCGTTTTTTTTGTTTCCCATGCCGAAAAACAGAAAAGCCAGGACGATTATCGTGAAACAGGATTGACAGTCAAGCCGCCTGTCGTGTGGCGGTATTTTGTGCGTGTCAAACCAGAACAACTGGAAGACTTCGCAGAAAAAAATCAGATCACAGATATGACAGCTGCGGAGGATGAATTTGTTTTTCAGAACAGTTTCCGCCTGAATGCCGAGTTTTACGAGAGCCGGCAGGATCCGCGAGCTTTTGTCCTGTCACACGGCCGGGACCTCATGATCCTGAAAGGTGTTGGGTATGCCGAGGAGATAGCGCGTTATTACCGCCTGGAAGAAACCAGAGCGCATCTTTGGATCGGACACCAGCGGTACCCAACCAGAGGGCGTGTTTGGCATCCCGGAGGTGCGCATCCGTTTGCCGGCCTGCAAGAAGCGCTTGTTCATAACGGAGATTTTGCCAATTACCATGCTGTCTGTGAATACCTGCGCCAGTGGGGACTTGTCCCTCAGTTTATTACCGATACAGAGGTCTCCGTGCTGCTTTTTGACCTGTACTCCCGGGTACTGGGATACCCTCTGGAGTTCGTGATCGAAGCACTGGCACCAACGCCTGAGGGTGATTTTGAACGTCTGTCCAAGCGTCGCCAGCGAATCTACCGGACGATCCAGTCGGCTCATATGCATGGTTCTCCCGACGGGCCGTGGTTCTTTATCGTTGCCCGGGCTGAGCCCGGAACGGGTTTGCCGCAGCTCATCGGGATCACCGATGTATCCATGCTCAGGCCACAAGTTTTTTGTTTACACGAAGGAGAAAAAAGTTACGGGGCTATCGCCAGTGAAAAGCAAGCTCTCGACGCCTTTTTTGAGGAAATCGCCTCACAGGATTCAGGCGTGCCACCTTTGGCAGACCGGTATTGGGCCGCCCGAGGAGGAAGCTGCACAGACGGTGGGGCATTTGTGTACACCCTGAAGAAAGAAAACGGCACAACAACATTGGATGTCCGGGATAAATTCGGCAATCAGGTCAACGGAAAATCACTCCCTGGAACTGGAAAACAAAGGCAATCCCCACCTCTTCACCTCGAACGCCGGACAAACAACAAAGGGAAGGAATCGAGTTTGAAGGACTGGGAAAACGGGATTCCCGATCGATCTTCGAGTTTTCTCCAGGAACCATTCGATGGAATGTTGAAAGAACTTAAGGAGGATCTTCAGTATGACCGGTTTGAAAATTTCAAGGATGGGGCAAAAAAGCTGGTCAAAAAAGAAGGGAGAAAAAAAGCTCTCGAAAAATTGACCTTGCTCCGCGACAGACGATGGGATCCGGGAGATGGCCGGCGGACATTTCAGATCGCTGCCATAGAACAATCGATCCAGGATATCCTGGATTCTGTACCTACACCCGGGGAAAAAAATAAGACAAGGATGATAAGACTGGATGGAAGCAGCGCTTGGGAAAGCCCGATTCCCGAACCCGGCCAAACCACGGATACCGTGGTGATCGACGCACGAAAGTTTCCCAATGATGGGCCCGAAGCTGTATCAAGAGTCATTGCCATCACCCATTCAAAAGGTTGGAGGAATTTCATCGTTTATCGCTGCCGGGGTGACAGGTTTATCGGGTGTGGATTGGGTCCCAATACCGATGACGTTCGTATCGACGTTTACGGCTCCAGTGGTGATTACCTTGGCAGTGGTTTGGATGGCGCCCACATGTATGTCCATGGCGATGCTCAAGACCAGGTGGGACAGATCCTCAAGTCAGGGAAAATCGTGATTTTCGGAAACGTGGGCCAGACATTCCTATACGGAGCCAAAGGCGGGGAGGCCTTCATCATGGAATCTGCGGCAGGACGCCCCCTGATCAATGCCGTAGGCCATATCCGGGCCATCATCAACGGCACCTGCCTCGACTATTGTGCGGAAAGTTTTATGGCCGGGGAACAAACGGGCGGAGGATTCGTGATCATCAACGGTTTGACCTATGACGCACGTGGTGAAGTAATCGGGTTAGAAATGAAATATCCCGGGAACAACCTGTTTTCCATGGCATCGGGCGGAGCTTGCTACCTGAACGATCCTTACAAAACCGTCACGGAAAATCAGTTGAACGGCGCAGAGTTCCAGTCCTTCCGCCGAGAAGATTGGAACACGATCCTACCCTTTCTTCAGGAAAACGAACGCCTTTTCGGGATCAACATACGATATGACCTGCTGATGGTGGACGGAGTTCTTAAATGGCCTGAAGAGGTTTTTCGAAAGATCATAGCCAGCAGGGAAACACACGAACTCGATTGGACATCTTTGGATTAAACCACTCAAATATTATAGAATGGGTGTTCGTCTCCATACTTTACATCATAAAAAGGTAAAAGAATGAAAAAGACATTTGCGATCTTCTCAGTATGTATTCTATGTGTATTTTTTGTATCTTGCTCCGATACCGTTTCATCAGAGACAAACGAAGAAAATCCCGGTTCCCAGAAAGCGGCACAGAAAGTCAGGACAGAAAACTGGCCGCAATTTCGTGGGCACAACGCATCAGGGATCGCCGCAGGGCAAGACCTTCCTTTGAATTGGGATGTCAAATCCGGAACCAACATTCTTTGGAAAAGGCCGATTCCAGGATTGGGGCACTCCTCTCCGGTTGTCTGGGGAGATCGGGTTTTTGTGACCACAGCAGTGGGAGAAGGCAAAGAAGCCTATTTGAAAGTCGGCCGTTATGGAGAAAGCCCGGACAATCCAGAGGATTTTGTTCATCACTATAAAGTCTATTGTCTGGACAGAGAGACCGGGGAAATCATCTGGGAAAAGACGGCTTACAGCGGAAAACCCAAGGTGGACCGCCACATCAAATCCAGTCATGCCAACTGCACACCGGCCACGGACGGCAAACATCTCCTCGTTTTTTTCGGCTCCCAGGGATTGTACTGTTACGATCTCGATGGAAAACTTCTTTGGACCAAAGATCTGGGCTATCTCGACGCCGGCGCCTTCGATAAGCCTGAAATCAAATGGGGATTCGGAAGCTCCCCAATCATATATGAGGACAAAGTCATCGTGCTCTGCGATGTCAACAACCAGTCCTTTATCACAGCACTGGATCTTGCCACAGGCAAAGACATCTGGCGTACATTGCGGGATGAAACTCCGACCTGGGGAACTCCCACGGTCCACAGATCAGAGGACCGAAAGCAGGTGATCATCAACGGATACAAACACATCGGAAGCTATGAGGTCGATACCGGCAAGGCGATCTGGTGGATGCACGGAGGAGGAGATATCCCCTGTCCGACGCCGGTGGTATCCAACGGCCTGGTTTTCATCACCAATGCCCACGGGCGCATGCGTCCTATCTATGCCATCAAGCTCGAGGCCGAAGGGGATATATCCCTCGCCAGAGATGAAAAGTCCAATCAATACATCCCCTGGTTTTATCCCAGGCGGGGCTCTTACCAGCCGACCCCACTGGTTTTGGATGATCTCTTGTATGTTGCGGACAACGGAGGGATCCTTACCTGTTATGTGGCCGAAACCGGGGAAGAAATGTACAGGAACCCGATCGGCGGTGACATAAGTTCGTACTCAGCATCACCTGTGGCAGCAGACGGAAAACTGTATATTTCAGACGAATACGGAAATATCCACATCATCAAAGCGGGCCCAACATACGAGCACCTGGCAGTCAACAAGATGGATGAAATTTGCATGGCGTCACCCGCCATCTCAGGCAAGACACTGTTTATCCGGGCACGCAGAAACCTGTATGCGATCAGCAAAGGCACAGACTAAAAAAGGCAAATCTCCTGCAACCGAAAAAAATATTGCAGCCGCTGTAAAATCAGCCTTTGAAAATCTTGTATCGTGATGAAACTCTAGTGAATCGGCAGCGTTTATTCTTTTTCAATACAATATAAATTTTTATATCCTCGCAGAAAGAGCTGTTTCCCCACCACAACCGGTGATGCATTAAAATTGTCATCCAGGGTGTTTTTTGCCAGAATCGTAAATTCTGGGCCCTGTTTGACCACACAAAATGTTCCCTTTTGCCCGGTGATATAAACCCGGTCTTTAGCGCCAAAAAGCGAAGCGAATATATTCCCTATTCCCTCAAGTCTCTGAGCAGTGTAGTGTGGCGTTCCTGTCTTGGCATCGAAGCAGGAAAGGATCCCATTATTCCCTCTCAGAAAATACAGATAATTTCCCTGGAGTAACCCCGAAGGAGCGTACGGCGTGTCCTTGTCGTGTTTCCAAACGATGGCGTCGGAATCGGTTATGTTGCCTTTGGCGTCAGCCAACCGGATGGCCAACAGGGCATTTCCCCTGAAACCGCTCATGACATACAGGATTCCATCGGCGGTTAGCGGCATAGGAATGGCATTTTGAGTCATACCACCACACTCCCAGATCAATTCCCCTGTGCCAAGGTCATAACTGCGGATGAGCTTTGTGGCACTGGTGATGACTTGAGGTTTTCCCCCGACTTCGACAACATAAGGCGTAGCCCATGAAGTACCTTCATCGCGATCGACCTTCCAGATATCCTTCCCTGTTTTTTTATCTATAGCAATAATGAATGACTGCCCTTCGTGATCCCAGGTAACGATGATTTTATCCTCATATATGGCAGGAGAACTCCCTTCACCAAAATTCATGCGTTTCGACAACTGGCCAAAATCTCGCTCCCATTTGACTTGGCCTTTCATATCCAGGCAATACAGGCCACGGGATCCGAAATA
>DAOWCB010000047.1 GCA_030633795.1 Candidatus Aminicenantota bacterium
AAAGGGCATGACGTAACAGTTTAAGCATCCATTCAAAAGCTGTCAAGAAGAAAGTATCAACGAAATCCAGACAAGTTGAAACGTCAGTCCGTGTACTTTCCCCAGCGAGGAAAATCCACTTATTCCTCGGCTCGCTCTCCTCTTCGAGGAACCATGCCCGCTCGCCTCCGGATGGCTTCCTAACCAGATTGCCTGACTTCAACCAAAGGCTCTAAGAATTGCAACGGGAATAAGGATGCTCCCTAAAAAGAAAAGGAGAGGAGTCGTTGAATCTGAGGCTTTTCGGGCTGGCTGTACGGGGAACAGGTGAAAGAGATTCAGATGTGTGTGACATCCTCCTTGCCCAGCCAGCACAACAAGATTGATTTATTATATATCATTTTTTTCCAAAATTCAAAAAAATGGTAAATAGACGTACTTATCCGACTAAACACTATTGATCACTACACAAACTTTGAAAAGAGAGTCAAAAATGCGAAACGAATTGAAACTCACGAAAGAAATATTGAAAGAAATCAGAGAAACCAATCGGTTAATCAACGAGATGAATCAATCTTTCTTACAACTGATGAAAAGAATGGTCCCAGACCGACACAGCACCGAAACCATCCAAAAGGGCGGGCCCATCGCAGAAATTACCGTTCGAACACCAGAAAAGCTGGAGCAGTGGCGAAGCCTTTTTGAAAGCAGAGGCATGCGAGTGGAATACTACGAACCCTTTCAAACAAATGAAGAGGAATATTTCGCCAAACTGTGGGGATATCTCGAAAATCACCAAAACAAAGGGAAACGGGATGAAACTGTTTCTGAGTTGAAGAGGGATATGTTCCTCTCCCAAGAAAAACCCTCCTGAATTATTCATAAAAGATGCCAGTGCTTCCCCGCCGCTCGGCATAAACTACACTTTTTCGACCAAATCCACATTGTTTGTTTTGGATAAAAGGAAAGTGCTGGCCACAAGGGGGGAATCAGCAAAAGGAGGGATTATGAAATGCTCATAACCAGCACTTATCGTATCCAAAATATAGAATTCAACAGAAAAAATATCAATCGCCTTTAGGGATGAATTTAGGGGTGATTTTTTGGCCAGCCTCCTCGTTATTCCAACCAGATTTTCAAAACACCATCTTCGCCTCTGATTTCGATAAGAGACTTCGGTCCTCTTTTTTTTAGCTCTTTGTAGAGCCTCCTGAGGTCGAGATCATAGTCACCGCAATCGATGTTCATTTTTTTATCTTTGGCGCACTCAAAAAGCAAATCTACCAAAGAAAGGGGAAGAGTGATTTCGAGTTTATCTTTTTTACAGTCACCATCCATGATCAGGAGCTTGAACCATTGCACCTCCCTGCCCTTTTTGTACTGAGGATTTTTTTTGACGGCCTTTTTTATTGTCTGAAGGTCGAAGTCTTCCTTAGCCAGGATAAAGTTCGAAAGAACTATGATCGAGACAAAAACAACCAAAATAAACAGCGAAGTTTTTTTCATCTTTTCCTCCCTATTGTCAATCTATCCAAATTTTGATAATGGTTTCCTTGGTTTCAATTTCGATAATCCTTCCCCCTTCGATAACCTCCTTGAGGATTCGATCCAGATCATATCCTTCTTTCCTCAGTTCGGCCTTTGCATCTTCCGGAATATTGGCGAGAGCCAGGTCGGCCAAAGCCCAGGGAATGCTGAGGCTAAATGTTTCCGCTCGTGTCCTTTTGCTGATGACTTTGAACTTCAACAGCATCAACCTTCTTTCGCCCCTTTTTTCTTCATACTCCTGGAAATAGTCCGGGTCGATACGAAGAAGGGCAATCTTGGCCTTGTCCTTGAGCTCTTCGTCCTCTTCTTCTTCTAAAATTTTCTTCAGGATGGGAATGGCCTTGCTGGCTTCCCTTTTGTCTTTCAGGTAGCTCAGTCGGATGGCCGCGTAATAGCTAACGATTCTGTTGGGACGATACAACCTAGTTTTGATCTCTTTCAAATAGGATGTTCTTCCCTTTTCATACAGAACGAACGAGAGCTTGATGATCGAAGTCTCAGCCTCTTGAGTCAAAACTTCGTTGCTGTCACTTCGCAAAATGTACTTTTTAAAAACAGAGATGGCTTCCTTCTCCTCTCTTTTCTGGTTTTCCAGTGTCCGTCCAAGGTAAAAAAGGGCTTGAGAAAACAATGGACTATCAGGGAAATCCTCCAGAAGTTCCTCCAGTTTTTCCTGGGCATTTTCCCATTCCTTATCGAAAATCATGATCTTGGCTTCCTGGAAAAGTTCCTCATCGGATTGCATGTGTGCGTACACCGGGAAGAAAACAGACGTTATCAGGAAAATTCCCAGATATATGGTCATTTTCTTAAATATATTCATTTTAAACCTCGCTTTTTTGCAGTTCTTTTCTGACCAATTTTATCTTCAATAAAAGTTTTCTTTCCTGTATAAGGCGCTGGATTTTTTTCAATTCCTCCATGGAAAGTTCATCACTTATCTGCATCAATTCGAAGAAAAGGAGCTCAATCTGGTCACAGATAACTTTGGCTTTGGCCAGTTTGATCTTATCCAACTGCGGATCGATGTATTTTTTCTTTGATAACAAATCCAAAGCTCTTTGGGCTGCATAATCGCTTTGCCAGAACTCGATCGATTTTTCTAGGGGAGATTGGACAAAATCCAGGAGCAAGTATTCGCTCCGATCGAGATAATCAATGGTATCACGGCGGGCCATCTCCAACTCCATCATGTCATAAAAGCCCTGGGGAACGATAATCTTCCCGCCTACGGCAACCTGTAGCGGGGGAGACCGGAAAATCAGGAAAGTAACGACTGCCCCCACAATTATGCCCAACAGAATCCCGGCATAAACGAGACGGAACCTGGGCTGGAACAAGAACGGCCACAAACCAGCCCGGCGCGGCCGTTTCTCCCGGGATGGTTCCTTGTCAAAAACTCCATCAGCAATTCGTGTGGGGAAGTTTTCCCAATCCACCGATTCGATAGCCTTCTCCATATCTACGTTCAACAAATCTGCTGCTTCATAGACCTCTTTCAATTCCAGGAGTTCTGCCTTGCACTTCTGGCATGACTCTAGGTGAGCTTCCACCTGGTTTTTATCGAATTCATTCAATTCGCCATACAAAAAAGCCACCAAATTCCGGTTTGTTTTTATGCAGTCCTTCATTCAATTCTCCCAATATATGGACTCATCAGAGTCCTAAGGTTTCGAACCGCTTTAAAATGATGGGACTTAACGGTTCCTAAAGCTATATTCAAAATTTGCGCGATCTCGCTGTAGTGAAGATGATTGTAGTGTTTCATAACAAAGATCATCCTCTGCTTATCACTCAGTTTTGCCAAACAGCGGGAAAATATTTCTTTGAAATCAGAGGATGGATCGTGGTGAGAGGACTCATGGGATGTTTGGTTCACCTCTTCAATATTTTCTTCCCGCCTCAATTCGTTGTCCTTTTTGTGGTGTTTCCTGTAGTAGTCGATGCATATATTTTTGGCTAGCTGGAGAAGCCAATTTTGGAAATTTTTTCCCTTCTGGAACATGTGGGATTTTTGGTAAAACCTTAAAAAGGTTTCTTGCACGATATCCAAAGCATCTTCTTTGTTGCGAAAATAAGAGTAGGCCAGCTGGAAAACTTTTCTTTGGTAAAGCCTAGTCAAAGTCATGAAAGACTCTCTATCCCCGCTTTTAACTCTTTCGACAAGGATGCTGATCTCGTCTTGCTGGTTCTTCTTCTGGGTGTGCATTCTTGCTATCTCTGATGAATCACAACAAAAAACAGGGTCTTTAAGGTGAGCCAAATCAACACCTGGCTTTTCCCGTTGTTATTATTCTATATCTCATCATGGAATTCTCAAAGTGTATTACGAAGGATTTTTTTAAAAGGTTTACCCCTATCTGTACCGCATCCATTTGATGATCTCGGCAAAGCTAGGGCGCTTGCCGTACATCAGGATTCCCACCCTGTAGATCTTGGCTGATATCCAAATCATCAAAATTGTGGTAAGGATGAGGAGCACGATGGAAGCGGCAATTTGTGGAAAGGGAGGAAGCAGGACGGATATACGGAGAAGCATCAAGATGGGCGCAAAAAATGGGATAAGGGATAAAATAACCGAAACAGAGCTATCCGGACTTTTGATCACAAACATCATGAGCATGATTGGGACGACTAAAAACATGGTCACCGGCATAACCAGGTGCTGCGCTTCTTTTTCGTTGTTGACCAGCGACCCGATCCCAGCATACATGGTCCCATACAGGAAATATCCCAAGATGAAGAATACTATAAAATAGATGAATATATAAGCTGGGATGGTCGGTATCGGAAAGTTTGCTGCCGCCGGGAAAAACCGAGAAACCACATTCCCGCTGTATTTGGTCGCGGCAATCCCAAAAAGGGCCCATATCGCATATTGTGTGAATCCCACAGCAGCAATGCCGAGGATCTTCCCGGCCATCAACTGAAAGGGTTTGAGGGAGGAAAGCACGATCTCCACCACACGGGAGCTTTTCTCCTCGATCACCCCCCTCAGGATGATCTGGCCATAAAATATGACAGTCATGTACAGGATGAGCACAAGAACAAAGGAGATCATGAACGTTCCCCCGGCGTCTCTTTCCACACCCCTCGTGGTAACCTTTTTTGTATCCAACTGGACAGGCTTCATGTACTGGCCGATTTTCTCTGGGTCCAGCCCCTCCCCTCTCAATCTTTTTTCGATGATTATGCTGCTCAGTGCCTGACCGATGTTCCCCTGCTTATCGAAGTCGGAAACGTGTTCGGATATATACTCGGCTATCTCACCCTCGGAGATGTTTTCTGGAATGTAGATGTAGGCTGTGAGTTCTTTCGCCAGTACTTTCTTATTCAGATCCTCCAGCAATAAGCCTAAATCTTCTTTTATCTTGAACTCTTGGAGGATATAGCGCCGGTTGCCGTCTTTGAGTTCCTGGTCAAGCTTTTTGTCCAGTTCCTTGAAGACTTCAGAGCTGAGGTCCACCACTCCGATTTTTTCCTGCTTGTCGACAGAAACAAACTGAACAAGAATCGGGACCACAATGAAAGCTGCCATCAACACAGGACCCAGTATGGTCCCGATGATGAAACCCTTAGTCCGGACGATCTGGATGTATTCTCTCTTAATGACCGATATTATCTTGCGCATTGGATTCTCCTACTTTGTCGATAAATATGGCGTTTAATGTCGGCTCCCGCACTTCAAACTTGTTGATCCGGATCTTGCCCACCGATTTATTCAGAAGGTCCTGAGGATCTGATCGTTCTTTCATCTTGATCTCCATGAACTTTCCGTAATCATCGATCTTCTCTACATCAGGAAGAGTCCTGATGAACGAGGCATCTCCATCATAATCCAATATCACTGTGTTTTTCCCGTATTGCTGTTTGATATCGCTCAGTTTTCCTTCCAGGACCATCTCTGCTTTGTTGATCAAGCATATGTTGTCCGAGATCATCTCCACTTGTTCCATCCGATGCGTAGAGAAGATGATGGTCCTTCCCTGGTTTTTCATCTCCAGCATAATGTCCTTCAACAGTTTCGTGTTCACCGGGTCCAGACCACTGAAAGGTTCATCCAGAATGATTAGATCGGGTTGGTGGATCATGGTGGCTATGAACTGTATTTTTTGCTGCATTCCCCGGGAAAGCTCTTCTACTTTTTTGAATTTCCAGTTAGCCAAATCAAACCTCTCAAGCCAGGAGTCGATTCTATTGCGGGCCTCCTGTCCTCGGATGTCTTTGAGCTCTGCAAAAAAAAGAAGGAGTTCGCCCACCCTCATTTTGGGATAAAGACCGCGGTCTTCAGGAAGGTATCCGACCCGGTTTTTCATCTTGTCATCCATTTTTTCGTTCAACACCTGAATGGAGCCTTCGTCCGGTATGATGATATTCATGACCATACGGATAGTCGTCGTTTTCCCAGCGCCGTTCGGTCCCAGCAAACTGTAAATGGTGCCCTCGGGAATCTTCAGAGAGAGGTTTTTGACAGCATAAAAATCGCCGAAACGTTTGGAAATTTTTTCTATCTTTAAAGCATCCATGTGTTCGTCCTTTCTTGCCCTGGAAAAACCAAGTTTAAAAGAAAATAATAATCCAATCCCAAAACTAAGGCAACTCAACTCTCGTATTTATATTACAATGATATCACTGTTTCTGATATAGTCTATTATTAGTATGAATGGCCTGGATTATCAATAATCCAGGTAATAGGAGGAAAAATGAGAAGAGGAACATATATCCTGATCATATTCCTAATTTTCTTTTTTTTAATAATCGTCGCACTGGGTTCTTTTTTCTACCTCGAGTTCGGAAAACCTCCGAGTGTAAAATCCCATTCCTACCTGGAAATAAAGCTCTCTGGAGATATACAGGAAAAATCTTCCCCTGATTTCTTGATGACCTTTTTTGGTATGAGCTCTCCCCTCTCCATGCATGATATCTGGTTCAACTTCCAAAAGGCCAAAATAGACAAGCGCATACAAGCCATCGTTCTGCGTATGGGGTATTTGCAGTGCGGTTGGGCCAAGGTCAATGAACTCAGAGATCTTGTTCTCGATTTTCGAAAGACCGGGAAAAAAGTTTATGCTACCTTCGAGGAAACCGTAGATGCGGACAAAGAATATTACCTGGCCACTGCCTGCGACCGCATCATCTTTCACCCCTCGGGCATAATGTTTGTGAACGGGATTGGCGGTTACATTCCTTTCTTTAAAAAAGGATTGGACAAGCTGGGTGTGGAATACGAAGTGGAACACATTGAAAAATACAAAACAGCCATGAACGAGTTCACGGAAGAAGGATTTACCGCTTCCCACAGAGAAATGATGGAATCTCTGTACGGAGATATTTACTCGCACTATGTCAAAAAAATCGCCGAGGCAAGAGGAAAGAGTGAGGAGGAAGTCAGAGCTCTAATCGATCGTGGTTTATTCCAAGGCCCAAAAGCCCTAGAGGCCGGACTGGTAGATGACCTGCTCTACGAAGATGAATTCCAGAATGTTCTCCAAGCAGACGGAAAAAAGTATACCAGGATAAGCCATCAGGGTTATTCGAAGATCAAACCCTCCTCCTTAGGATTGAACCGAGGTAGGAAAATCGCCCTAATCTATGGTATGGGCCAGATCCTCACAGGGGAAGGAATTTATCAAATGATGGGCAGTTCGACAGTAGCCCATTGGCTCAGGAGTGCACGGAGAGACAAATCCATTGAAGCCGTGGTTTTTCGCGTGGACAGTCCCGGGGGCTCGGCCGTTGGATCGGATGTGATATGGCGAGAGGTCATCCTGACAAAAAAAGAAAAACCTATCGTCATTTCCATGTCGGACTTGGCCGGTTCTGGAGGGTACTGGGTAGCCATGTCCGCTCATAAGATCGTCGCTCAACCTCAGACATGGACGGGGTCCATCGGCGTCGTTTGGGGCAAACCTAACCTGAAGAAGCTTTATGAGAAACTGGGAATATCCGCAGAAAGACTGACCTTCGGGGATAAAGCGGATATTTTTTCCACATTCCGAAAATGGACAGACGAAGAAAGGGAACTCATAAAGGAAGAGATGAGATGGACCTACGACCAGTTCCTGACCAAAGTCGCCGAGGGCAGAAAGATGTCCAAGGAAGACGTGGATAAAATAGGAAAAGGCAGGGTTTGGACGGGAAGCCAGGCCAAAAATCTTGGATTGGTGGATGAAATTGGAGGCCTCTCCAAAGCCATCGCATTGGCCAAGGAACTGGCAGGAATTCCAACTGGAGAACAAGTGAGACTTGTGGTCCAACCCAAAAAAAAGACCTCATTTTTGGACATGTTTTTGGGACAGCCGTTGATAAAATCAAATCTGAGTGTTAGCCCTCGTTTGGAAAAATTTATCGCTGCTTTCAAACTACTCGAACAGGAACGGATCTGGGCTATCATGCCCTTCTGGCTCTCTCCCCAATAGCTTGGATTATTTATAAAAAACAAAATATCCAAATCCATTTATATTTTTGTCAGCCATTTTACCCTACAGGCTGAATTATGTCCACCTCGCAGAAAGAGCGGGAGTTTAAAATCCTTTTCCGATGGCAATACCCCAGATAAGCGCTGTGTGGTTTTGGAAGAAGTCAAAATCTAGGGTTGGTGTAATGGAAAATTTACCTACTTCAAATCCATAGCCTATCCCAACGCGAACAAAGAACTCTGTTTCTCTGCCATTGCCATTTGCTGCTTCAGCAGCCTGGATATTGCCATGCCCATTTTCCTCGTTGTGGTGGGCCCACTCGACACCTGGACCCACACGAATAAAAAAAGCATCCGTAACACGCAGAATGACCGGCACAGCAACCAGATATTCTGTTTCATGGGCAAAGATCAACTCCCCAATCAATCCTATGCTCCATCGTGCCA
>DAOWCB010000099.1 GCA_030633795.1 Candidatus Aminicenantota bacterium
GTTTTTGGGCTTGTCATCATGGGTTGACCGTAGACCATGTACTTTTTTCTGAAGGTATCTGCGACAACTTCATAAAAATATTCTGCGACTTCAAAAAGGTCATCACTCTCGAAGTCCTGGAAATCAGCCATGGTGAAATCATCGCTGTTGAGCTTTTTTCCTTCGAAATCTTTTTTACTCAACGTCATCATATTCTCCTGAAATAAGGTTCAAGTCGCTCCACTACTCCACTTTATCGACTACTAAGCTTAACCATTGAAGCCGCCCAATGTCAAATAAATACGTGCGGGTGGAGTGAGCACACATAAATTTGATATAATTTATCTCATAGAATGAGCGAAAAAATCTTTGAAAAAACCGGAGAGGTCAAAATCTACGGAAAAGGATCGCTTGGTGGGAAAGGCGCCGGTTTGGTCAAAATCAACGAAAGTCCTGTTCCTCATGCTCATAAGTTAAGGACCCAAATTCTTGCGACAACTTATTTTGACAGCTTTGTTGACAATCGCGAAAAATTGGATGAGAAAAAATTCAACATCCTCACTCCTATTTTGGAGGAACTGGGAGACCTCCCCATCAGTGTCAGGTCATCGGCAACTGACGAAGGAGGCATATCTCCTAAGGGAGTGGGCCCTATTCATGCCGGAGAAAACACGTCTTTTATGCTGCCCAATAATCACTCTGATTTTTCCGTACGGCTAGGACAGCTGAAACAAGCCATTTGTCATATCTATGCAGATTTTATCCGCAAACAACCTGAAAACAGCAAGGAAAAGATGGCCATCGTAATAAATCCCATCCCGGGCATTCATGACGATACTTTAGCAGGACCTATTTACTACCCCTATATTTCTGGAGTTGCGAATTCTTTTTTTCCGTATGCGCTTAAAACACAGAATCCCGATGAGGGTTTCGCTCGTATAGCATTCGGCCATGGATACGCTACTGTCTTGGATGATTTTCCGGTCATTTCGATGGTCACGATCAAAAAACCGATCCCTCAAAGGTTCTTGAGTGTCGGACAGGGCCAACAGTATTTTTATGCTCTGGACATGACAAAAAACGAAAGTCTTCAAGGTGACGAGCTGGAAACCATGAAAACCCTTCATGTCCGTTTTGCCAATCACGACAAGGTTAAATTGCTTGGCACTCATAACAATTTGATCACAATCAAAGAACTGGTCCAGAATAACCATTTCGGCTTCAAAACGGGTCTTACCAAAATAATGGAAATGATCTCTAAAAGGGTAACATCACATTTTCAAATAGAATTCGTGTTTAACATCGATTTCAAAAGAAAAGGTGAGGAAGTCGGCCGCTTTCATGTTGTGCAGCTAACCTATCTGCCGACATTGCGCTTCGAGACCATAAAAATTCCAGAAGCTATTGGTCACACCTATCTTTCTATCAGCAATCTTCAAGGACATGGCATTAAAAAAAGCATAAAATATGCACTCGTGGACTCCCCGTTCATCTATACCCAAAACAAGCATGACGAAGTTGTCAAAGATATCGCCGATTTTAATACAAAGATGCGCAAACAAAATGAAAAATACTTAATGATCGTGCCAGGACGATTGGGGAGCACGAACAGGAATTGGGGAATTCAAGTGGATTACCGGACTGTAGATAGAGCGGTCGCCATTTTTGAATATGGAGTGGACATCGCAGGACGATCTGAACCCCTTCCCGAAGACAGCAGTCTTTCAGGTGGATTATACGGCAGCCATTTTTTGTACATGATACAAGGCGGTTTTGATGAAGAGCAAAAAAGACTGCAAACACGAATGTACGGGACTCAGGGAACTCATTTTTTAACAAACTTGATCAGCAACAACGTTATATACGGATACATATCCCCTACTCTGGATTTGATCGATCCGTGGTTCTTCAGCGGCTCGAATCAAAAAGGCTCTCTGTTTGCGCACGAATTCCCCAAAAAAATTAAAATTTATGCGGATTCAAAAAATCAACATTGCGTGGTAGCAGAATAATGCATAAACAATCAGAGCCAAAAAAAGAATTCCGATTCACTCCGAGGATCATCAACCCCGTCAAAATCAAGAATGTTATTATCTTCTCGGCCGATGAGCAAATTCGCCAAACAAAAAACATTCTGGAAAAAAGCATGCCCTGGGTTACGGTCGATATTCTTTCCGATCCCATCTCTGCAGGAAACTATCGATCAGAAGGGGCAATGGTCTTGATCCTGGATGATGTCGCTATGAACCTCGTCAACACAGAGACGGTCAAACAAAAAAATGAGGATGCTGTCATCGTCCTTTTATCAGCGACAGAACTCATCCATTGCTCTCCTCCTTCGGTCGCTCAGGAAAAGTTCCCCTATACAGCTAAGGCTGATTTGGTGTTTGCCTTCAATAAAACCGAAAATGCTCCTGAAAGAATCATTCAATCTGTCGTGAGATCTGCGGAGGATCTTCTGAACATCTCCAAGTATTCCAATGTAAGGCGATATATTTTTCTTATCGTGGATGATGAGCCCAGATGGTTCTCACAATTTTTTCCAATCCTTTACGACATCATCGGCCAGAGGGCTGACATCAAGACCGTCAGAACCTATGAAGAAGCGCTGAAGTTTTTGTTCGGTGTGGAAAAGGAATCAGATATCGATGACCGACAGTACATGTCTTCAGGACATGGTGATGATGTCGTTTGTCTGATAACAGATATCTTTTTTCCTAAAGAGACAGATCTAAAGAGCGATGCCGGTAAAGACCTTATAATTCTTATCCAAAAGTATTACCCGAGAATCCCCACCATCATCGCCTCGAAAACAAAAAAAGCGGATGCATTTAAAGATTCCGCTTTTAGTCTTCCCAAAGGAGATCCCGGCAGTCTGATAACACTCCGAAAATATATCCAAGACTATACGGGGATAGGGAATTTTCTGGTAGAAAATGAAAAAGGAGAGTTAATCTATAGAATCAAAAATATCCAAGAGATAATCGAGGTCTTAGAACAAGCAGAGGGAAATACACAAAAAGCGATAAAACTGAGAGGAATCCTCGAAGGTTATGGAAAAAGAGATTGCATCTCCACATGGCTATACATGCACAGTTTCAGAGAATTGGGAGATGTCCTAAGACCGATGCATCTTAAGGGTCAACGAATGATCACTGTTCTGAAAAAACACTTAAAGAGCGAAGTCCTCCGGATGGCCTCGACTCCTCTGTATATCGACAATGAAAAAGCATCCAATCTAACAGAGCTTCTCCAGTTACTGAAAAAAGCCGATCCGAGCAAGATCCAGACTCTATCGAACAACGATGTCTTCTCCTCGTGGTTAGACCGTAAGGGCTTTACCGAGCTTGCTGAAGAACTTCGACCGATTCATGACACAGGCCAAACCCTGATCAATTCCCTCTCTTCTGCCATTGCAAAGTGGGTACAACTTTATGCTGAAAAAAATCCAATTAATTCGGATGTAATTCCTTGACATTCTGACAACGTATCTGCTATAAATCAAGGTCCTATTTTTATCAATATTTATGACGTGTACGCATTATAAAGGAGCAATACTACTAAGTTAAAAGAGAGTTTATCTCTCTGAGGGGAGAGTTCCAAATTTTTCAAGGGAACCGCCCTAACAATCATTTATCAAAATAATATTATTTCACTTTGGAGATCATTATGCTTCATGAACAAACGGAATTCGAGGACATCATCCAAAAACATCCCCAAGAAAAACGAGCCTTGATTCCTATCCTCCAAGATCTTCAGACCAAGTACAATTACCTCCCTCCTGTCGCCCTTAACATGGTCTCACAGGCTTTGAATGTTCCCCTCATAGATATCATTTCTGTCGCTTCATTCTACAATGCATTCAGTCTGGAGCCAAAGGGAGAACACCAGATAACAGTCTGTATGGGGACAGCCTGTCACGTCAGGGGTGCTCCACTGATTCTCGAGGAATTCGAGAGAAAACTCGATGTCGAAGCTGGCCACACCAGGAAGGACGGAAAATACAGTCTAGACTCTGTGGCTTGTCTCGGATGTTGCGCTATCGGCCCAGTTGTAGTTGTCGACAGTGAATATCACGCACAGACCGGCATCCGGGATGCAGGCAAAATCACAAAGATGCTCGAAAAAAAAGAGAAAACCAATGACTAAAACAAAATTGAGATCTTTGGACGACCTGAAACAAAAAATTGAACTCGAAACGTCAAAAAGGGCTGCTGAGAATCAATCTGTCCTGATTGTCTCCGCAGGAACATGTGGTCAGGCCAGAGGATCCCTGAAGGTTATCGATGCCCTTGAGAAGGAAATTCAAAAAAGAAACCTTGAAGACCGTGTTGCCGTAAAAATTACGGGCTGCCATGGGTTTTGTGAGGCCGAGCCCAACATCATCATCCAACCGAACAATTTGTTCTACCAAAATGTAGAGCCCAAGGATGCTGAAGCCATTATCGAGGAAACCATTCTTAACGGTCAAGTTATCGATAGGCTTCTTTACCGGGAGCCTGGCACTGAAGAAACCACACTCGCTGGTCCGGACATCGGCTTCTATAAAAAACAGATGCGGATCGTGCTAGGAGACAACGAGCACATCGAACCCATTAAGATAAACGATTATTTTGCTTTCGGCGGTTACAACGCAATCGTCAAGGTCCTTCAGGGAATGTCTCCAGATGAGGTAATAGAAGAAATTAAAAAATCCGGACTTCGAGGCAGAGGCGGTGCGGGTTTTCCCACAGGTAACAAATGGACATTCTCCAGAAAGGCAAAAGGCGAAAAAAAGTACATCATCTGCAATGCGGATGAGGGAGATCCCGGTGCCTACATGGACCGCAGCCTGATGGAGGGAAATCCTCATCGAATTCTGGAGGGTATGATTATAGGAGCCTACGCCATCGGGTCCGATGAAGGTTACATTTATATCCGGGACGAGTACCCCGTGGCTCTCAAACACATTACGACCGCTATCCAAGATGCAGAAGAGCATGGCCTTTTAGGAAATAACATTCTCGAATCCGGATTCAACTTCAAAGTCCATATCGCACGAGGAGCAGGAGCCTTTGTCTGTGGAGAAGAGACGGCCATGATCGAATCGATCGAAGGTGGTGTTGGTGTGCCCCGTCAGCGCCCTCCCTTTCCCTCAGTAAAGGGTTTGTGGAAAAAATCGACAAACATCAACAATGTGGAGACATGGGCAAATGTCCCGATCATCATTAACAAAGGGGCTGATTGGTACACAAAAATCGGAACTGCGAACAGCAAAGGGACCAAAATATTTTCTCTGGTAGGAAAAATCAACAACACAGGACTTGTCGAAGTCCCGATGGGTATCACGTTGCGGGAAGTCATCTACGATGTGGGCGGTGGGATTCCTGAAAACAAGACATTCAAAGCCGTCCAGACAGGAGGACCCAGCGGAGGATGTCTACCTGCAGAGAAGCTCGACCTCCCGATCGATTATGCCAGTCTTATCGAAGCAGGTTCGATCATGGGCTCTGGCGGCATGATCGTCATGGATGAAAACACGTGCATGGTGGATGTCGCCAAGTACTTTTTGAATTTTTTGCGCGATGAAAGTTGCGGCAAGTGCATGTCCTGCCGTGAAGGAACACAAAGATTGTGGGAAATCGTTGAAAAGATTACCTCAGGCCAAGGGAAAATGTCGGATATCCAGCTTCTTGAAGAACTTTCCGTGGCTGTAAAAGACGCATCCATGTGCGGGCTGGGCCAAACAGCAGCAAATCCGGTTCTGTCAACTCTTCGGTACTTCAAGGACGAATATACTTCTCACATTCAAGATAAAAAATGTCCGGCAGGGGTGTGCAAAGACCTTATCATCTACAGTATCATCGATGAAAACTGCACAGGGTGTTTAGCTTGCAAAAAAGTCTGCCCCAGCGATGCCGTGAGCGGTGAGCTCAAAGAGATTCACAGTATCGATAAAGAAAAATGCTGCAA
>DAOWCB010000023.1 GCA_030633795.1 Candidatus Aminicenantota bacterium
CCAATTGAACAGCGCTGTCCGCGCATTTCCCACATGCAGCAATCCCGTGGGACTGGGTGCAAACCGTACTCTTATTTTTTCCATCGCAGATAATATTAATACATTTTGTCCAAAAACCCAAATTCCTATTCGGTAATAGGACATTCTCATCGATACATTCCTACTAAATCTATAAAATAAATTATTTTTGTAATGAAAAGGCAACTTTTCTTGTCTACCTTACGTATATATAACGTTACAAAATGACAATAATATAAAAGGAGAATACAAATGAAATTCAAGACAAAGGTAGCCATTCTTATCGTGGCGGTATTGTTGACTTTTCTCGGATTTAACTTGATCACATCTCCAGCTGCTGTAGATATGATCAAAATCGGGACAGTAGACAAAATGGATTCCCCGGTTCATCATGTTAAGGGATAAATCTTCATGATAAAAAGACTGGTGAACCAAATCATCAGGATCTGGCATTGGCAAGCTGTCTATGGCTTCCGATATCAGACTATTCCTATAAAATTAAGTTCGTACATGAATAATTCAAGGCAACCTGGATAATTTTTGAATTATCCAGGCTAAAAAGGTTGCAGTTTTTCCAGATTCCATGGAAACTGCAGCCTTTTTTTATTCCAGTCCAAGAAGCGCTTGCGCTACAGCTGCGATGGCCTCTCCTTGTCCGAGGGATCCGATCCCCTCATTGGTTTTGGATTTGATGCCGAGGTCATTTGTCTGTATTTGGAGAAGGGGACACAAAACCTGTTTCATCTTGGCGATATGCGGACCGATCTTGGGGGATTCCGCGATGATGATGCAGTCTATATGATGGATACTCCCGCCTTTTTTGCGTACATGGTCCATGATGATTTCCAACAATTTTGTGCTTTGGATATTTCGATATCGGGGATCGGTGTCCGGAAAATATTGTCCTATATCTCCCTCCCCGATGGCTCCCAACAGGGCATCTATGATGGCGTGTATTAAGCAATCCCCGTCTGAATGCCCGGTCAATCCTTTGGAAAAGGGTATTTTGACGCCACCAAGAAAAAGCTTTTTTCCCTCATGAAGCCTGTGGATATCATACCCAATACCGATTTTAATCTTCAATCAAAGCCTCCGCTATTTTTAGGTCTTCCGTTGTCGTGATTTTCATGTTCCTCTGGTCACCCGGGATAACGAAGACATCCTTCCCAAGCCTTTCCACAAGAACTGCCTCATCCGTCCCGTAAAAATGGTCTTCCATCGCATGAACAAAAGCTTCCTTGAGCAGTGAGAAGGAAAAGCCTTGAGGAGTCTGGACTCTGAAAAACTGCCTTCTTTCTTCTGTCCGGAGAACCTTTTGTTCCTCCACACGTTTGATCGTATCTTCCAAAGGAACAACGGGAATCACCGCCCCTTTTTCCCTTGAGGCGTCGACAATCCTCCCGATCAGATCCTTCCCGACCAAAGGCCGAGCACCATCGTGGACGAGGATGATCTCGGTCTCCTGCGTATCCACACAGCTCAGCCCAGAATAAACAGAGGTTTGCCTTTTTTCTCCTCCTCTGGCGATGGCGGCAATCTTTTTGTACCTGTTCAGATATTCGTCTCCCGACCGATTTTGTCCCAACACAAGGATAATGCTGTCGATCGCTTCGTGTTCTTCAAATTTTTCCAAGCTCCAGTCCAAGATGGTTTTTCCCTTTAGCAGAGCAAACGGTTTGGCCGCACCGAACCGCTTTCCCTCTCCTGCAGCAACGATTATCGCTGAAACTTTATTCATCCAGATTCTTCTTCGTTGTAACGTCCGAAGATCATTTTTCCCACAGTTGTCTGGAGAACAGAGGTCACGGTGATTTCGACATTTTGCCCGATCATCTTGCGGGAGTTATCAACGACAACCATGGTTCCATCATCCAAATAGGCCACTCCTTGGTCCCTTTCTTTTCCCTCCTTAAGGATAAACACATTGATCATCTCACCTGGAAGCACCACCGGTTTTAATGCATTAGCCAGCTCGTTGATATTGAGGACCGAGACACCCTGAAGCTGGGCGATCTTGTTCAGGTTAAAATCATTGGTGATGATTTTGGCATCCATGTGTTTGGCCAATTCAATCAATTTGGAATCCACATCCTCGATATCAGGAAAATCCAGCTCGGTTATCACGATGGAAACGCGCGAAGACTTTTGAAGTTGATCCAACACATCCATTCCTCGTCTTCCTCTCTGCCTCTTGACACTGTCAGCGGAATCCGCCACAAGCTGCAGCTCTTTGAGGATAAACTGGGGAACGACCAAATCGCCGTCTATGAATGCCGTGTCGCAAATATCGGAAATCCGGCCATCGATAATAACACTTGTATCAAGTATCTTGTGACTCCTCCCGGTCTTTTCCTCTCTGAAAAACCGGTTTAGATAGGTGGGATCGAGCCACTCGTATTTGCGCGTGCCGACTAAAAATCCGACATAGGGCATGATCACAAGGAAAAAAATCCTGATAAACGTTGTGGTTACATCTTCTTGTGTGATGTTTTGGTAGATAGCTCCTAGCCCCCAACCGATCAACACGCCGGCAAATGTGCCGAGAGTGCTGCTCCATATGACCTGAAACTGACTCTTTCTGATCCGAGTTTCCAGATAAATGAAAAGAACGCTCAAAAGAAAACCAACCATAATACCATAATAGGGGGATATTTGAAATGGCGGGAAAAAATATCCTACAGCAGATATTATGGCAACAATAAATAAACGAAATATTAAAACACTCATTTTGGTAACCTTTATGAAAAAATTAAAATATAATACCCAATGCTTCCTTAATATTGCCCACTCCAGCCAAGTCCACATCAGAGATGCCGTCTTTATCCAACTGAGAAAGGTTTCCTTTGGGAAGAACGACCGTATTAAAACCCAAAGAAACGGCTTCCTTGATCCTGGATAGAGGCTGGCTGACAGAGCGGACTTCCCCGCTCAGCCCCACCTCGCCAAACAAAGCAAAATCCGACGGGATGGCTTTGTTTTTCAAGCAGGATACGACAGCCATGATTGCGGCCAAATCCACCGCCGGTTCATCAAGCACCAATCCTCCCGCCACATTCAAGTAGATATCCTCCCCGGCAAACCCAAATCCCAGTTTTCTCTCGATAATAGCCAACAACATGGCGGTCCGGAAATGATCCAGCCCTACGGTCATCCGCCTGGGATTCCCAGAAAACAGCGTAGGAGAAACCAAGGCTTGGATCTCGGCCAACAGAGGCCGCGATCCCTTGATCGTACAGACCACCACGCTCCCGGTCTCATCCTTGGGCCTTTCTTTCAGGAAAAAGGCCGAAGGATTGGAAATGGCTTGAAGCCCACGGGCTCCCATTTCAAAAATGGCAAGCTCAGAAATGGGGCCGAACCTATTCTTCAGGGCCCGCAATACTCTATGGCTGTGATCCCTTTCTCCCTCAAAATAGAGCACTACATCCACCATGTGCTCCAGCGATTTGGGGCCGGCTAGAGATCCTTCTTTGGTTATATGTCCTATCAGGAAACTGGAAATTTGGTTTTTCTTGGCAAACCGGAAAACCTGGTTGGTTACCTCCCTTACCTGACTGATCGTCCCGGGGCTGGAAGAAAGTTTCGCAGAATAGATGCTCTGGACCGAATCCATCACAAATATCTGCGGTCTCAGTTTCTCAGCCTGGGAAATGATTCTCTCCAGATTCGTCTCCGCCAACAGATACAGACCACCGTCAGAAATCCCGAGGCGATCCCCTCGTATTTTGATCTGTTCCAGGGATTCCTCTCCGGAAACGTACAGCACCTTTTCCCCTTTTAAACAAAAATCACGACTCACCTGGAGAAGCAGGGTGGACTTGCCTATTCCCGGCTCCCCGCCGATCAAAACCAGCGATCCCAGGACAACCCCTCCGCCCATGACACGGTCAAGCTCTTTGATGCCTGTTTCTGCCCTCTTTTTATCCGCGTCTTTGACATCCTTATAAAGGAGTGGCTCCGATGGTGAAAAGGAATAGTCAGCTTGAATTTCCTCCACAACCTCCTCGATAAAAGCGTTCCACTCCCCGCAACTGGGACACCGGCCAAGCCATTTGGGCGAATGGGACCCACAATGTTGGCAGATAAAGACAGCTTTATTCTTCATCAAAATCCAAATCTCATTCCCAGATAAAATTCTCTTTTTTCCGATAACGTGAAATCATCAAATCCCACAAGGATATGAACATATTTAGAGGCTACAAAGCTTGTCCAGGCCCGAAACCGGGGCCGTGGATTGCGGTTGAAATCAAAGCCCTCGAGCGTGAATATCACCTTGTCTTTGAATGCATACAAATCCAACCCGACACCGAACTTAGATTCCATGATCCCGGCTCGAGGAGCAAAAACACCCCAGCGGATTCCCCCCTGAGCAGAATAGGTGAATTGATCCTGCCAGGGATCCCTAACGATTTGGGCGAGTAAAAACTTGTTAGAGGTGGGCCAAAATCCAATAGAAAGAGTACCTCTGAACAATTCGCTCTTGGCGAAATACTCTGCCCTTAATCCCATATCCACTCGCAAACTTGAAGCCGGGGTGATAATGTCTTGCAGGTCTTTTATGGTTTTCTCCGTCCTCTCGTACAGGCTCGGATCTTCGATCAGCTTTCCCAGCGTGCCTTCTCCTTTATTTATTTTTTCCAAGGATTCGCTCAAGGTTTTTAAAGCCTCTTCCGCCCTGGATATCAATTCCTTGATCCCCTCCATATTTCCTTTCAGACTTCCCCTGTTCTCCTCTACCGTGTCCTTAAGGATATGGATGAGTTCATCCAGATTCTGTGAGATAGATTGGATATTCTGATCAAAGGTGTCTATTGCCTGCGCAGCTTTTTCCAGGCTCTGGGCGACATGAGGCTTGTTTTCACCGAGAAATTCCTTAATCTCTGCTGATACCATGGAAAGATTTTGGAGGATTTCCTTTATATTTACGCGTGCCTCTCCCTCCCCCAACAAATCTCGCAAGGTCTTGCTCGTGCTTTTGATGTCGTCCCCGACAGAAGAGAAAATTATCCCCAGTTGATCAAAACTAACCGGGGGTAAGCTCCCGATCGTTCCTCCGGGTTGTACGATTTCATCTTCCACGCCCGGTGTTATTTCGATATACTTTTCTCCTAAAAGTCCTAGCGAGGCGAGGGTGGCTTTGGAATCCCGGCTGATCTCGACATGCGGATTGATATCCATGGCTACTTCTGCCTTGCTGTCCTTGAGACTGACGGCCTTAACTGCACCCACCTTTACACCTGCCATGCGGACCACGGTCTTTTTTTCCAAACCAGCCACTGTGCCAAAATGGGTGTAAAGCGTATAGCCCTTTTGCTCGAACATCGTGCTGAAATCTCCCACAACAAAAATAAACACCGCAAGGATTATCAGGCCAATCGCCAGGAAAATACCGACTTTTATTTCCTGCTGAAAACCTTTCTGCTGGCTTTCATCCGGATACCCTGGCTCTTCCTTTTTCTTTTTTCTGAATATTCCCATTTAATTTCTCTTATGTAAAGTTTTTTTGATATGCTACCAGTTTTCTATCGGTCCTTCGGCCGCCCCGGTGATAAACTGTTGGATGATAGGATTATTAGAGTCTCGGATCTCTTCGGGGGACCCGGTGGCGATGATCTTTCCTTGATAGAGCATGGCAACCCGGTCCGCCACCTTATAAGTGCTGACCATGTCGTGCGTTATAACGATAGACGTTACTTTCATGTCATTTTTCATCTGTATGATCAAATCATTTATCGCATCCGCCCTTATCGGATCGATCCCGGTCGATGGTTCATCATACAGAATAATTTCTGGCTTGTAGGCGATGGCCCGGGCTAGACCTACCCTTTTCTTCATCCCTCCGCTCAATTCAAATGGCATCAGGTTTACAACTTCCCTCAAACCCACGCGATGGAGGGCCTGACGTGCCATCTGTTCGATCTTCTGATGGGTGTAGTCTGTATACCTTTCCAGGCCAAAGCTGACATTCTGCAAAACCGTCAGGGAATCAAAAAGGGCTGCCCCTTGGAAAAGCATGGCGAACTTACGCCGGACCTTGTAGCGTTCCTCTTCGCTCAAACGGGTGGTCTCCACTCCATCCACGTAGATTTCGCCTCTATCCGGCATGATGAGGCCGATCAAGTGTTTGATCAAAATGCTTTTCCCGGAACCGCTCTGTCCCATGATGACCAAGGTCTCGCCCCTGTCGACCTCCAAGTTTATGCCTTGAAGGACCCTTTTTCCTCCAAAGGATTTATGCAAATCAATAACGCGTATCATCATCACAAATTCGCAGGCAGCGCTTTGCTGAGAAAAAAGTTGAATATGAGAATAAGAATGCTGGAGATAACCACAGCCCGGGTCGTGGCCCTGCCCACGCCCTCAGCGCCCGCCTCGGTCTTCAGTCCTTGCCAACACCCGATGATGGCTATAATACCTCCGAAAAAGGTTGCCTTGATCAGGCCGCTCGCCACATCCCAAAATTCCAAGTACATAAGAGTGTTTCTTATGTATAGGAACCGATTCACGCCCATGACCATGACATTATAAAAATACCCTGCGAATATTCCGATTATATCTCCATACAGGGTCAAGCAGGGCAGCATGACAATACAGGCCAGGGTCCGGGGAACCACGAGATAACGGATCGGATCGGCTCCTAGGCTGACAAGGGCATCGATTTGCTCTGTGATCCGCATGGTACCTATTTCGGCGGCCATCGAAGAGCCCACCCTTCCGGAAACCATCAGCCCCACCAGGATCGGGATCAATTCTTTGGAAAGGCCCAAGGAAATAATCGGGCCTCCGTATGCCTCGGATCCTGGCCCGATTAAGCGGTGAAACGCGGAATAGGTCTGGAGTCCGAAAACAAGCCCACCGAATGCAGCAGTGAGAGAAACAACAGGAAGAGATCGGACCCCGATCTCTTCGAGCTGGTTGATGAAATTTTTCCTTTCCCACGGTTTTTTAAAGGTTCTCCTTATCGTTTGTCCAAGGAGAATCCCCACTTCTCCGATCTTTTGCAAAAAAAACAACAAAAACGTTTGTCTTTGACGAGGACGCATTTTATGCTTCGAAAGCTTGGAATTCCATATCCGCAAATCGCGCGTACTCTCGGATGAAGGCCAGGTTGACTATCCCAGTTGGACCGTTGCGTTGCTTGGCCACTATGATTTTGGCAATGCCTCTCAGGTTTTCGTCTTCGGGGCGATAAAATTCCGGCCGATAGACAAATATGACAACATCGGCATCCTGTTCGATGGCACCCGATTCTCTCAAATCAGAGAGCTGAGGAAAGGGCTCACGACGGCCTTTTTCTGGAGCTCGGCTCAGCTGGGATATGCCGACAACAGGAAGCTGAAGTTCTTTGGCCAGCTCTTTTAAGGAACGAGATATATAGGATATTTCCTGCGTCCTGTTCTCGAACCGACTGCCTGGGCGCATGAGTTGCATGTAATCGACAAAAACCAGGTCAAGGTTGTGCTCCATTTTCAAACGTCTCGCTTTGGCTTTCATCTCCATAACGGTAAGAGCTGCGCTTTCATCGATAAAGATTTTTGCCTTGGAGAGCTCTTCTACACTCAGCTTGAGTCTTTCGAATTCTCGTTCCCCGATAAATCCTGTCCTCACTTTTTTGATGTCCAGTTGAGCTTCGGCACACATCAAGCGTATGACGATTTGTTCTTTGGCCATTTCGAGAGAGAAAAAACCCACAGCAAAATCTGTCCGGAGGCCGATGTGCAAAGAGGTGTTCAGACAAAGGGCTGTTTTTCCCATCGAGGGCCGCCCGGCCACAACGATGAATTCAGAGTTGTGGTAACCAGCCGTCAGGCTATCCAGGTCCCGGAATCCGGTGGGTATGCCTGTCACGGCATCCTGCCGGCCTCGAAGGGAATCTATGACGTCGAGAGCGGGTTCCGTCAAGGCCCCGACTGGGACAAAACCGGGTTTGATTCTTTGCTCCGCGACTTCGATGATAGAAGCCTGTGCCTCATCTAGAAGCTGGTCCGCATCCTCTCTCTGTTCATAACTGGAAGAGATGATCTTGGCTGAAGAAAGGATGAGACGTCTCAGGAGGGCTTTTTCCTTGATGATATGAGCATAGTATTCCACATTCAAGCTTTTGGGCACACCATCCATGAGGGAAGAAAGATAGGAGGCGCCTCCGATTTCATCCAAGTCGCCAGCCTTTTTCAGCTCTTCGCTCAGAGAAAGCAAGTCCACCGGAAGTCCCTTGTCAACCAACTGGGCAATTTTTTCCAGTATCTTCCGGTTCCCTTCTTTGTAAAAATCTTCGATGGAGATGATGGACAAAACGACATTGAGGTTTTTGTTGTTGATAAGGATCCCCCCCAAAATGGTTTTTTCCGCTTCCGGGCTATGGGGTGGCGTTTTTTTCAAAAACATCAAGTCCAGTTCCATTTTTCCCCCTCTTATGATTTTTTTGTTTCTTCTGTGTTGTCTTCCTTCGGCTCCTCAGGTTTTTTTTCGGGAACAGCCTTTCGCTCTTCTTCGGGTTCCTCTATCTTCTCCTCCGGGGTTTCTTGTGTCATTTCGGCCTGATCTTTTATTTCCTCCAGAGTTTCTTTTTCCTCTTTTACCTTATCCACGGTAGGTTCTTCCTTTTTTTCCTGTTCCAGCTCTACCGGGCTTTCTTCTTTTTTATCTTCCGCATCTTCCGCTTTCAGGCCTTCTTTTTCTTCGCTGATCTTCTCTTCACTCGCGGCTGGTTTCTTATCCTCCTCTTCTGCCCCCTCTTTTTTCACCTCGATCTTGATCTCCGCCCGTTCATCATGGAAAACTTTAATCGGAATGGTGTAGTTTCCCAGCCGTTTAATGGGCTCTGCTAGCAATATCCTCTTTTTTTCTACTTCTATTCCCTGCTTCTCAAGAGCCTCTTTGATATCCGCCGTGCTAACTGACCCGAATATCACATCCTTGTCCCCTGCTTTCCTCTCAAATGATAAGGATGTCTGGTTGATCTGATCGATCGCGCTTTGAAAGGATTTAACCTCCTGTTCCAGCTTTTTCCGCAGAGCCTTTTGCTCCATCTCGACCATTTTCAGGTTAGAACGAGTGACCTGGAGGGCCAGTTTTCTTGGAATGAGATAGTTCCTCCCGTAGCCGGGAGCCACATTGATGATGTCTCCTCTTTTTCCCAGATTTTCTATGTTCTCTTTCAGGATGATCTTCATTTTTCTCAGTCCTCGACATAAGTGAGCAACGCCAGCAACCGGGCCCTTTTTATGGCTGTGGATAGCTTTCGCTGATGGAAAGAGCAGGTGCCTGTTACCCGCCTAGGGGCGATTTTCCCTCGTTCTGGGACATATCTCTTCAGGATCTCCACATTTTTATAGTCGATGTCCTTGATGTTTCTTTCACAAAAACGGCAATATTTTCGCTTCGGTGGAAAGTATTTTCGGTAAGAACTTCTTTCTCTATGTTCTCTTGCCATCATTCTTTCTCCTCAGCCAATTTTTCGGGCTCAGGTTCTATCACTTCAGGCAAGGCTTCAGGCGGTTTCTCCGGCTGTTTTTTTCTATTTTTTTCTGTCTCAGCAGTTTCCACTACCCTCTCTTCTGCTCTTTTTGTTTTTTCTCCTCTGCCCGTTTTTTTCTTTTTTCTCAGTTGGATTTGTGCGTCTTTTTTCAGGGTCAAATAGCGGAGGACCGTCTCCATTTGTCGGAATTTTCTTTGGAGTTCTTGCGGAATATCTGGGTCTCCTTCGTAATGGAAAAACACATAAACCGCTTCATCAAGTTTGTCGATGGGATAGGCCAACCTTCTTTTCCCCCATTTTTCTATGTTGACCATTTTCCCCTTTTTTTTCTTCACCACCTCAGCCATTTTTTCGATAAGCTTCTCCGTTTCTTCTTCTTCCAGTTTAGGGGTGATGAGGAAGGCTGTTTCGTATTGTCTCATGAATACCTCCTTATGGATTTAAAGCTCCTTCTTTTACAGAAGGAACAAGGAGCTTTTTTTAACTCGATCTCAGGACAATAAGACAGGATAGTATATTACGCCGTTTCTGTCCATCTTTTTTATCCTGGATTATTTATAAAAAATGCCGCTGCTGTCACCCTTTTTCTAAAGAAAATTTCATATTCTTCTATATTAAACATCGGCATTTTTTACCCTGCGGGCAAGCCAATCTCACCGCATCGGAATTTCTTATAAAGATTCTCTCCCATATTGTGTTGGTAAACTTAACGGCTAAAGGTCTATCAGGCATGTCCAGAGCGACATTGAGGATTTAGCCTTCATGAACTGTCATTCGAGGGTACCCGACAGAGTCGGGTGGCGAGGATGTATTGAGCACGACTTTGCTTAAGAATAAGAGATCCGGACAAGCACGGGAACAGAGGCTGGAGTGGAAGAGATTTGGAGTTAACGTGCGGAGTTCCACAGCTGCAGAGAAGGGCGGTGAATGAATGGCGTTAAAAATCGTCACTAAAGTGAAGGACATGTCTGATAGAGGATGGAAACATAAACAAAAAAGCCCACACAATATGGAAGAGAAGCTTTATGAATAATCCAGGCTCCTGA
>DAOWCB010000050.1 GCA_030633795.1 Candidatus Aminicenantota bacterium
ACTTTTTGTACCTCTTCCAAAAAATGACTGATATAAATGATGCTAACACCCTGATTTTTCAGTTTTTGGATGACTTTAAAAAGCCGCAGGGTGTCCTCTTGAGTCAGGCTGCTGGTTGGCTCATCCATGATCAACACTTTTGCCTTAGTTACCAGGGCCCGGGCGATTTCAACAATCTGTTTTGCCCCAACACTCAATTTTTTTACAGGAATGTGGGATTTGATCTCCGGATGACGCACAAATTCCAAGGCTTTCTCCACAGCCCGTTGCATCGTTTTTCTCTGCACAAAACCCAATCTATGGATCTCTCGTCCCAGCATGATATTTTCTTCGACACTCAAGTGAGGAGCAAGATTAAGCTCCTGGTAAATCATTACAATTCCCTGTTTCCGGCTGGCTAAAGGATTGGAAGGTATAAAGGAATGACCATCAAAAAATATTGAACCATCATCGGCAGAAACAGCCCCACTGAGAATTTTGACAAGAGTACTTTTCCCCGCCCCGTTTTCTCCGATGAGGGCATGGACTTCTCCCTTGCGAAGATCGAAGCTCACATCATCCAACGCACACGTGGCACCGAACCTCTTACTGATATGTTCCATCCGAAGAAGGGATTGAGATGGGGAGGACACATTCATCATGAAGGTCACTACTTGGACAAATCTGGCATCAGGAGGGATCGCATCTGGGAATCCTCCATATTATCTTTCGAGGCCATATAGACGCCTGTGTCGATCCTTTTTGTGATAGGCTGACCTCTAAGATGCAAAACCATTTGACGGACACCTAAGTATCCCATTTTCACCGGATCCTGAAGGACCAATCCCTGGATGTGTCCATCTCGTAATCCTTGCACCAGTTTGGGGCTGCTGTCAAAACCGATAAAAATGATCTTACCTGCTTCCCCAGCTTCCTGAAGAGCCCGAAGTGAGCCAAAAGTACTGGATTCGTTCGGACAGAAGATCCCTTCGACAGCCGGAAATCTGTTGAGCAGGTTTTCTGCCAATTGATAGGCTGTTTCCGTTGTGCTGCCGGCATATTGATCTTGAACCAGAAAATTTATCTGGGGAAATTCTTCATTCACTGTGTCTAGAAAACCAGCTTCTCGTTTTGTCGTGCTGGCTGATCCCACTTGATACCGGATCATAAAAATGTCACCTTTGCCCTGAAGAAGTTCTCCCATTCTTCTTCCTGCAAGGACGCCTCCTTTATAGTTATCTGTTGCGACAAAACTGATAAAATCTTCCCCTTGGAGGGCGGAATCGATGATCACAACCGGAATTTTTTCTCTGACTGCATCCCGCACAGGACGCATCAAGGCTCGATCGTCCAGAGGAGCAAGCACGATCCCATCCACCCCACGGCTAATAAAATCTTCGACAACCGTTATTTGCTGAGCCCTGTCATCTTCCTTTTGAGGTCCTTTCCACAAAATCTTTACTCCTGTCTCGGAAGCAGCTTGTTGCGCTCCTGCATGAATGGACTTCCAGAATTCATGTGTGGTTCCCTTGGGAATGACAGCTATCTCAAGATGGGATTCCGTTTCCGCACCAAGGGATTTATTGTCTCCTGAACCACAGCTCATTGTGAATAAAAATAGCAGAAACAGAACAGCAATATTTTTTTTTGTTTTCATACGAAGAGTATAACCAGAAGCAAACGACGGGTCAAAATGAAATTAAGGATACAAAATCCCTTCCGGATGGAAGGAAATCTAAGGAGTGAAAAGAACAGGGGTGAAAAAGAGGGAGAAGTCGTTAGAGACTTGCTCCCTCCAATTACATCAAAACAAAAAACGATTGATTTTTAAGTTGCTGAAAAAAGAGAGAATCAGCCCTTTTTCAGAATGGGCATGCCCGTTCTTTCGGTTTCCATAACTACATAGCCAGCAGGAACATCATCCAAGGATCCTGGTCTGACATCTTTGGCAAAAAAGTAGATTCTCTGTATGCGTCCGCCCTTAAGGTTTACATCCTTAAAATGAAGATAATATTTTACCCCCTTTTTGTTTGTGAATTCATAAGCCATTGACTTTACCTCCGATTTAAATTTTGATCTTAAAAACAAATTCCATTCCGGTTGATTTCCCAAGCTTAACTTTAATAGTCCTGCCAATTTATTATAAAATTACAGGGGTAATGTCAAGATAAATTTAAAAATAAAAAAAATTCAAGATTTTGTTTACAAAAACTATTTTTTTACCTATAATTGAATTGGCTCTTTTTTGCGGGCTGGAAAGAGCGCCCACCTTTTTGGTTCCCATCATCAACCCCCCTTTTGCTGACATCAGCCCGCACCTCCCCTCCCTGTTAAGTATGGCAATGACAGAGAAAAAAAAACTGAATGCCCGATACGAAAGAATCTATACTCAACTGGAGGACCTTCTTCAAAACACGGGAACCCTAATCTCCCGAATGGCAACAGTGACTGCACTCCTCCATCACAAGATGCCTCACTTCTTCTGGACTGGATTCTACCTCCTCGATAAAGGCGAACTGATCATCGGTCCTTACCAAGGTCCATTGGCTTGTCAAGTTCTCAAAAAAAACAGCGGCGTCTGTTGGGCCGGAATTCTTCGCCATTCCACAATTATGGTGCCGGATGTCCATGAATTTCCGGGACATATCGCATGCGACAGCCGTTCTAACTCAGAGATAGTGATTCCCCTTTTGGGCAAAAACGACCAGCCTTGGGCCGTCCTTGATGTGGATAGCCAGAAGCGCGATGCTTTCTCGGAAATCGATAAACAGTGGCTGGAGAAAATCGTAATGCTAATCCCGCCGCAAGAATAAACTTATTCCAAACAACAGACCAGCAACATGATCTGTTTCATCGCTAAAAACAATCCATCAATATCAGCCTCCTCCCGAAGACTGTGTTTGTACCGTCCATAGGTCCGGCCCAAATTGACACTCAAAATTCCCTTCTCGATGCCCACGTTGGCTTCTGTCGAACCTAACGGACCCACTTCAATATCTTTAACTTCGAGATATTCCAGGATGTCAACAACGGTTTGAACCAGGGCCGAATCCCTGGCTCCAGGGATTTGAAAAGCCTTGGACCGGTCATCAAGCTGGATCTCCCACTTCACGCCTGTTTCTAAGGAAATCTTCTCGCATATCTCCCTAATCTTTTTTTGAACCTTAACAATTTCTTCCTGGTCTCCAGATCGAAGATCGATCGTAAATGACGATTCTTGTGAAACGGCATTTCTCACTTTTCCACCCATGATCATCCCCACATTCAAGATTGTCCATTTTTCGATAGGCAAAACGGGCAGATCAAGCTGGCAAATTCGATCGATAGCCCTGGCGACAGCCAAATTGGGGTTGGGCACACCACGACTTTGCATGGTATGGGCTCCCGGTCCGCGGAAAGTGACCAATCCTCCGCCAAACCCAAGAGCGCCAAAGCTAACCTTTCCCAAATCCCCGTCCAAAGCTAGGATATAGGTGAAATCCTGTTCGACCGAGTCCATGAAGGCACGCATCCCATCAAAACCCGTTTCTTCTTCGACAGTGGCCAGGAAATAATAGGTATTTTTTGGTTTGAATCCTGCTTCTTTAAAAGCTCGCAGGGACCAAAGCAGGTTGATCAAACTTGCTGTGTCATCACCAATTCCTGGAGCTTTCAGCACGTTGCCTTCCCTTTTCACATGAATTTCATTCACGCCCTGGAACACGGTGTCCATATGGGCAGAAAGGACAATTTTTTTCCCTCCATCCGTTCCTTTCCAGATGCCGATCACATTTCCTGCCTGATCGATATAGGTCTTATCCAACCCCAGAGATTCAAACTGGGACTTCATGTACTGGGCCCTTTTTTCCTCATAACCAGAGGGCGCTGGAATCTCCGTCAGCCGGCTCCACTCTGCGATAATGGCCTCCTCATTCTGTTCGACAAACACAAAAAGCTTCTGAACGAATCCAGATCCAGCCACGGATCGTGTGAACAAAGATTCTTCAGTCCAAACAACAGAACCCAACATCCCGAACAGGAGTCCGAAAATCAATAAACAGGAAAACAGATATTTTCTGATCATTTTTTCACCCCTTCAAGCAGATTATCTCACTCAGAGTAAAAACGGATGATGCGGATGACGGCCATTTCGCACACTTTACAGAAAGGTTTATCTCCCTTAGTGAACATCAAACAGTCCAGCATGGGGCGATAAAGGCCTTCCGCCGAGTAGCCCGCTCCTTCAAAAGCTCCGACTATTCCGTTGAACCGGCTTTTATTCAGATATGCATCCACCTTATTCGCATGATCTCTGGACAACTTTTCCGATTCTTGTTCCGTCTTTGCAATTTCATCCTGAGGAGCATTGTTGCGTTTCATCTGTGCGATTTTGTCGTTGATCTCTGTGCGTATTTTTTGGTACGCCAAGTCCATCGTATCAAAGTCCTCTTTTTCCCAGGGAGTCGGGACGCTTATTCCCTCAGACATATATTCTTTCCATTTCAAGTTATCAGGATCGAGAAGAGCCGTGATATTCGGCTCGGTGGGCTCCACTCCTCTCGTATAAAAATCGTTGTAGGCCACAGAAGAGGTGTAATATTCATCGCCGAGGCCTGCGAAAGAATGGCCAAACTCATGAAGAAACAGATATCTGTACCATTGATTATCTGCCGTGAACGTGCAGTACAAATTGTAGATCCCCCCGCCTCCATATCGTTTATGATTCACCATGATATACAAGGCATCGTAGGGAACGTGAGCCGCCGCATCCCGCAGTGCCCGGTTGTTTTTTCGGTTAGAAGATACCGTTCGGACCCCAAGGAGTTGAATGTGGCGCCTATGGTTGTGTTTTTGAACACGCCCATACGTGGCTCATCACAACCGCTCTCCTCTGAAGGCTTAAACACGCCGTAGACATTGAATCGGTCTGCGTAAGATTTATATGGTTCATAGCTAAAAAACACTTCGGTTAACCGCTCGAAATCTTGCTGGAGTTTCTCCTCTTCCTGTTGGGTGTAGCCTTCAGCAATGATGGCCACATCCACTTTGTTGTGGGGACGTCCGTTTTTTCGCATTTCATATACTTTCACATCTTGAATCAAAGGATCTTTTTTCACATCCACGCTGGCAGGATCTATCTCCTGGCTGAAAAAAGGTTGAAGCTTGTTTTCCCTGTTCCGAACCTCGAGGGTGAGCTTGATCTTGTTTTTAGGATACGGAATAAGCACGGTCTCATGGTAAGTTCTTTTCACGCCACCAAGGGCTTTGCTCGTTGTTTTATACTCCCCAAAATAGCTGTCGAATCCTTTGGAAAAGATCAACTCTCCCGATAAGAGGTCATAAATCTTGGCGTAATAACGCCCATTGTCGAAGGGATCTATAAGATTGTGGAGGCTTCCCGCCCAAATCCCTTGCTCGTATACCTGGTCGAGCGTCACCATCTCCTCCTGTGCATCTCCGATATGGAAATAATCGATGCGCATGGTTTTGTCGACGAAATAGCGATCAAACACGTCTTGGAATTTCGTTTGGGAACATGCTGTTAACGCCATCAAGCAGATCAAAAATAAAGACACAACCAGTCTTTTCATGATTCCTCCTCTATCTTCATCTTTCGAGAAGTCACAATTTTGCCGATGACTTCCATGATAATTTTCACGGCAGCAGAAGCCGTTATGCCGACCGTGTCCCGGTCCGGGTTCACCTCCACGACATCCAGACCAACGATAGTCCCTTTCAAGTCGTGGATCATGTTTATCACTTGGCGGGTGGAAAGCCCTCCCGCTTCTTGATGCGATACGCCTGGTGCAAAAGCGGGATCAAGGACATCCATATCGAAGGAAATATACAGGGGATTGTTAAAATCGAGAGCTATGGCATGGCTTATGTCCTTCATTTCGATCATCCGGATCCCGTGTTTTACGGCCATCTCCCTATGCTGACCGGTTGCCGCACGGATGCCTACCTGGACGAGATTGGCAACAGAACCCTCTTCAATGATCCGTGCAAACGGACATCCGTGAGAGTAGCGATCCCCGTAAAGCTCGTCATACAGGTCGGGGTGGGCATCGAAATGAAGAATATCCAGGGGATCGTATTTTTGTGCTAACGCCTTTACGATCGGATAGGTGAGGGAGTGATCGCCCCCTAAAACGATAGGCACAGCATCCTTTTCCAATATTTCCCGAACTCGCTCTTCTGTCTTTGCAAACACATCCCAAAAGGAACCGGACACATCTAAATCGCCCAGATCCACAATGTTTGCCTCTTCTTCGAGGTTCACGCCTGACTCAGTCCATTGGTTGATGGCTTCCCCTGTCGAAGCATCCCGGATCGCCTGAGGCCCTTTCGATACGCCCTTCATATAGCTAGACTTCTCATCAAACGGAATCCCCAAAATGGCAAACTCAAATTCATCTGTATGTTTGATAGAACCACCAAAATCCGTCATGTAATTTTCCTTACGAATAATGATAAAAGGATTGGAATTATATCGCAAAGATGAAGAAATTTAAATGCAACACTTTTTAAACATATTTCCTGAATCAACTATAACCTGGATTATTGACAAGCCAAAATCCTCCGCCTCACCCTAGCATTAAAGGATGAGAGGCGTTACCCATGCAGTTGTGGGGAGCTGCCGCAAATGGGCTATAACAAAGCCAATACAGTGAGATTGGCTCGCTCGCAGGATTTTCTTCTATTTTGTGTGGGTAAGCTCTAATGAAAGATACATCGGGTATGTCCGTAGCGCCATTGAAGATTTAGCCTTCGCGAGTCGTTCTTCGAGGGAATCTGATGGAGTCAGACGGCCATGTTGTATTGAGCACGACTTTGCAAAAGGATTAGAGATGCAGGCAAACGCGGGAACAGAGGATAGAGTGAAAGAGGTTGGGTGTTAATGTGCGCAGTTCAAAGCCGCCGAGAAGGGCGATGAGAGAATGGCGTTAAAAATCTGAACTAGAGCGGAGGACATGCCTGTTGGATATGGAAAACTCTGAAAATTATGCCCACACAAAATGGAAGAGAACCATTCAGGTTAACTATTCGGTGGGGAATGCCAGGGCGGCATAACTCACAGCGGACTGGGTCGCCTCTTCCATCCAGAAATCATACCCCAACACATGCCCTGTTCTGCCGGAAAGAAGCTCGAGCAACAGAGCTAGGGTCGAAAAGCCGCATACATTGTACTTGTTGCTCTCTCTTTGAACCAAGGACCAGAAGGTCGTCACATCGCCTCGGCAGATTGCATCCAGCAGAGCTCGATCGTGTTCTTTTGCTTCAAGAAGCAACGAAGTAGCCGGTTCGCAATGACCGAACTTTGGCCCTATATGTGAAAAATCGATCCCTGCAACGATAAGAGCAGAATTTTCTTTATCTCCCAAAAAAAGGCGGAGGCCGGAAATGAAATCGGACATTCCTGGAATTTCCCCGGGCTTGGAAAAACGATGCAGGACCTTGTGGAGGGATCCACAAAGGACCGGCATCAATTGGAAACCATCCCCTAACATATGTTGCAGAAACAGGATTTGAAATTCAAGGGAATGTTCGTTTTTGTGGTCGATATCATGAGGTGCAATAATCTCGGGGGAACATTTTTCTTTCAATCTTTCAACCTCATCCCTGGCTGTTTTGACTCGGCCCAAGGGGGTGACAAAATCTTTTGTCGTCAGGGAGAAATAGGATTCCGAAAGATTATGCCCTGTTCCAAGAAGCAAGATCTTTTCAGGAGAAAGCCCCTTCACAACCTGGTATGCCTTAGCATAGACTTTTTTCCCGACATCGAGATCGATATGAGGAGCAACAACAGCTGATATTTGTTTCCGTTCGAGAACAGCGGGCTGCCCATTCTCGTTGCCAAGGATGGATTGGATATAGGGAGTGAGCTCATCCGGTTTATCAGGATAGGCTTTCCCAGCAAGGCAAGCCTCGCGGGTTTGGCGTTGCATATATTCCTTTACGATCCTCTTTTTTTTCTGTCTATAATTTTGGCTATCTATCAGAAAAATCTTGTCGAGTTGGGATATCATATCTTCAACATCCTCAGATCTGACA
>DAOWCB010000044.1 GCA_030633795.1 Candidatus Aminicenantota bacterium
TCTTTGGTTTCCTCATCCACAGCAAACGATGTCTTTTTCCGCGTGTCCAGTATCCTCAGATCCTTCAAACTGTGGGCCGTCACTTCGGGATAAGTCGGTGTCGCCTTGGGACTTGGTCCCCGCTCCCCAACGATGAGTTCTCCTTCGTTTATGCATATGGCCTTATTTTCGAGGATATGTTTAAAAGCCAGCGCTCTCTGCACAGAGGCCGAAACCCTTTGTGCCACATTGCTTTTATAAAATTCCGTGACAAGCCGAGCTCTCTCCGAGGAAATGGAGGGTTTTGCTTGTAAGCTTTGTTCCTTCAGTTTTTTTATACGTTCATTCATTCTTAGCCTCCGATTTTCACATGAAATCCATGGGAAGATAATATATCTTTGATTTCTCCAAGTTTTTTTTCGGATGGAGTTTTGAAATCGACAAGAGGATTCTTTTTGTTCAGCCGTTTCAATTTCCCCTCTCCTCCTCGATGAAAAGGAAGAAGGTTTATTTGCCACGATTTATTCAAGGGGAGTAGAAAATCCACCATGGTCTGGATGTTTTCCGAATCGTCGTTTAGACCTTTCAGCACCGGCATCCGGATAACAATGTTGTTTCCATTTTTCGATAATTTCCTCAAATTTTCAAGAATGATCCTGTTGGACTCTCCTGTAAAAACCCTGTGCCTATGTTCATCGATAACCTTAAGGTCACAAAGAATAAGATCTGCTCTCTTGCTAACCTCGCTTAAAATCTCATATGGCATAAATCCGGAGGTATCGACAGCCGTGTGGATGCTTCTTTCGTTTAACTCTTCGAGGAGTGCCAGCAAAAAATCTCCCTGAGCAAGCGGTTCCCCTCCGGAAATGGTAACGCCACCTCCTGATTCATCATAAAATATCCTGTCTTTCTCCACCTCTTTTATGATTTCGAGGACCGTAACATCCCGGCCGACAATGGCCACCGCTTCATAGGCACAAACATCTTCACAAATCCCGCAAAGATCGCATTTTTTGGGATTGATGGAGATAATGGTTCCGTTCTCGTTTATCGCCTTCTGGGGACAGCGCGGAACACAATCCCAACATTCTTCGGCACACCGTTCAGGACGAAACATGATCTCGCGCTCGAATTTGATTCCCTCAGGATTGTGACACCACTGGCAGCGTAGCTTGCATCCCTTGAAAAAAACAGTCGTCCGTATGCCTGGACCGTCGTGGATGGCATAACGTTTGATATCGAAGATGGTTCCTTTCACCTGTCTTAATCCTTTTTTTCCGAAGCGCTTTCAGCACGCTTATAATATTTCTTCAAGAATTTCTCCTGAACTCGGTAAGACCAATGAACATCCCGGATGTAATTCGATGCTTGCTCTTTTTTTTCCTCCGCGATCAGTCTGACCAACTCCTGGTGTTCGTGGATGGATGTTTGTTCCCACTGCTTTACAAATCCCTGTTTGCAGGGAAAATCGTATAAGCGTTTTTTTAATGTATTCACGATTTTCACCAGGTTTTTATTTTCGCAGAGGTCGAGAAAAATGTCGTGGAACTTCAAATTATTTTGGTAATACAGATTAAAATTATCTTGATCGATCGCATACTTCATTTCGGTATTGAGGGCAAACATTTTTTGGATTTGGGCCTCATCAATCTTATCGAAATGGGCCCTAAGGGCCGCACTCTCCAGTGCTCCGATAATCTCATAGTAGTTTTTGATATCCTTAAGCGTGAGATGGTTGACTATCACGCCTCGCCGCGAAAGAATGGACACAAATCCTTCTGTTTCTAGCTGTAAAAGAGCATCCCTCAGGGGAGTTCGGCTAACACCCAACTTTTTGCTCGTGTCGTCCATATTGATCGAAGAACCCGGAAGCAATTCCCCCTTCACCAGCTGGTCACGCAGGTATTCATAGACTTGCTCTTTTAACGATTTTAAGTTTAGGATGCTTTTTTTTGCCATATTCATCCCTGCTGATATCTAATATATCACACATTACGTACATAAACAACCCAAAAATAAAAGGCCTATGTTTTACTCGACAGTGATAACAGGCTCGCCCAACAAGTCTTCCTTGACTCTGATACCAAGGCCTGGGCCAGACGGAACATCCAGCCATCCCTCTTTTCTTGTGGGAGCATCCTCAGCGAGATGCACATCATTGTAGCTGTTGAAGTCCGTGGATGTGAAATAAAACTCCGCCTTTGTGCTTCCGACCAGATGGGCAATGGTAGCTGTGGTGATATCCCCTCCCCAGCTATCTTCGATCGTCATGGCTAAACCGAGCGACTGGCATAGGTCTCGCATCTGTTTGGCTTTCGTCAATCCGCCTAATCGCGATATTTTCAGGTTTACCACGTCCATTGCTCCAAAGTCGTAGGCCCTCATCAAGGACTGGACATCACGGATCACCTCATCCAGAACCATGGGCTGTGGGGTATGATCGCGAACGATAAGGCATTCTTCAAGGGTCGGGCATGGTTGCTCGATGTACACATCCTCTCCCTCCAAGGCGTTGACCACACGGATAGCTTTATGGGGCAGCCAACCTGTATTTGCATCCGCCACAAGAATGTCCCCAGACTTGATAATTTCCAATACGGCCTTGGTTCGCCGTATATCTTCATCAGGATCTCCTCCAACTTTGAGCTGGAACCTGCGGTATCCTTCCTCTCGATACTTAGAAACATCATCGGCCATCTTTTCAGACGGTCCCTGGGAAATGGCGCGATAAAGAGGAAATTTGTCCATGGCTCGCCCGCCTAACAGGGTGCAGACAGGGATGTTTGTCGCCTGGCCCAAGATGTCCCAGCAGGCAATATCCAGAGGCGATTTGACATAATTGTGTCCGAGCAAAGCCATGTCCATCAGATGATTGATGAGGTTGAGCTGGCAGGGATCTTGGCCGAGTATATGCCTCCCGATCTCCTCCACACCAGCAGGAACACCTTTGGCATAGGCATCCATGTAAGCCGAGCCCAAAGGACAGACCTCGGCATAACCCTTTAATCCTGCATCCGTCGTAATCCCAATGATCGTGCTCACAAAAGAGCTTACAGATTGCCCCCGAGACCAGGCATATTCTTGATCCAAAAGTTTATAATCGACCTGGAACACTTCGATTTTCTTAATTTTCATCCCAAACCTCCTTTAATCCCCTGTTCAAATACTGGCCAGCCTGTTCAGCTCCTCCCATTCTTCGTCCACTTTTTTCTGAAACTCCTCAAGAACCCAGGCATTTTCTTCTTTGAACAGGTGGCGAAATCTTCCCTGCGGCTTGATCCACTCCAATATGGGTTTCTTCTCTTTTGGTTTATAATTGAGCTTGTACTTCCCGTTTTCCACTTCATAAAGAGGCCAAACACAGGTGTCCGTGGCAATTTTTGCCAACTCGACTCCTTTAGATTCGTCGTATTTCCACTCTGTCGGGCACATGCATAGGACGTTCAAAAAAGCCGGTCCTTCGACTTCGAACGCCTTTTTCGCTTTGTTATACAAATCCTGCCAACGGCTCGGGCTGGCCTGGGCCACATACGGGATATTGTGAGCGGTCAGGATCTTGGTCAGGTCCTTCCGCCACTGGAGTTTCCCAGGGCTGTGTGTTCCTGCCGGAGAGGTTGTTGCAGACGCTCCTAGAGGCGTGGCCGATGACCGCTGTCCACCCGTGTTAGCGTAGGCATTGTTGTCGTAGCAAAGATACACAACATCATGTCCCCTCTCCATGGTTCCTGAAAGGGCCTGAAGCCCAATATCATAGGTCCCTCCATCCCCTCCGGTTCCCAGGAACTTGATCGTCTTGTCTTTGGGGATCTTTCCTTTGCGCTTCAAAGCATTGTACATCGCTTCCACACCAGCGATAGTGGAGGCAGCATTCTCGAAGGCACTGTGTATCCAAGTCACATTCCACGCTGTGCGGGGAAAAATCGTTGTGCAGACTTCAAGACACCCTGTGGCGTTGGCAATGACGAGAGGATCCTCTGTAGCTCGGAGAACAACTTTAAAGATCAAAGGAATGCCACAGCCCAGACACATGCCGTGGCCCGCCACCAATCTATCTTCCATTTGGGCTAAGTCTTTTAATTTTACCATTTCACTTCCTCCTATTCCCTCAAATTCAGGTAGCCGTAAATTTCTTCGACTTTGCCCGTTTCGGCAATCTTATCCAGTTTTTCCGCCACATCTTTAAAATGCTCCACCTTGATGTCTCGTCCGCCAAGTCCATAAACATAATTCACAACTTTGGGCCTTGGATCGTAATCATAAAGGGCATTCCGGATTTCTGTGAACAGAGGCGCTCCAAAAGCTCCTGGGCAAGCGCTTCGGTCCAGCACAGCTACGGCCCTAGTGCCTTTCAAGGCCAGGGCAATTTCCTTAGCAGGAAAGGGACGGAAAATCCTGGGTTTCAACAGCCCGATCTTTTTCCCCTCATTGCGAAGCTCATCGATGGCGTCCTTGCACGTTCCTGCTGCCGAACTCATCACAACGATGCATGTTTCAGCATCCTCCATCCTGTATTCCTCGAAAAAACCATAGTACCGTCCAAACTTTTCACCATATTCTTTTCCGACTTGCTGGATAACTCCTGGGGCATTTTCGATGCCCGCCATCTGGTTTCTCTTGTGCTCGAAGTAATAATCGGTAAAATCCAACGGGCCGACGGTGATCTTGCGGCTTGTATCTAAAAGAGGGTACACTGACTGATATTCACCGACAAAATCTTTGATCTTTTCATCGCCTTCCACTTGGACGACTTCCATCGAGTGGCTGATGATAAATCCATCCAGCCCGACAAGCACCGGGGTTCTGACGTCCAGATGCTCGGCAATCCGAAATGCCTGAATAAAATTATCATAAGCTTCCTGGCAATTCTCTGAATAGATCTGGATCCATCCAGCATCCCTTGCCCCCATCGTATCGCTGTGGTCGCCATGGATGTTGATCGGAGCGCTCAAAGCTCGATTGGCAATGCCTGCCACGATGGGAAGTCTCAGTCCAGCCGCGATGTAAAGCATCTCCCACATTAGGGCTAGTCCTTGCGATGCCGTAGCTGTCATCACCCGGCCCCCAGCAGAAGCCGCTCCGATGCAAACACTCATAGCGCTGTGTTCGCTTTCGGGACAGACGAATTCGCCGCTTATCAATCCATCTGCTTTAAATTTAGCGATGGTTTCGACGATCGCTGTGGAAGGAGTGATCGGATAGGCCGCCATAACATCCGGATCGACTTGTCTGACCGCCTCAGCTATAGTCTGATTGCCGTTTAGGGTTTTTAACGTACTCATTCTGTCCCTCCCTCTGCCAATTTCACTTCTTCTTTGACCATCACGATCGACTTTTCTTTCGAGGGGCACTCTTCGGCACACATGCCACATCCTGTGCAGTAGTCATAGTTAATGCCCTTGACTTCTCCATCCTCCACTAGGATGGCGAAATGAGGACAATACAACCAGCAGAAAAAGCACTGGATGCAATGTTCTTCGATGAACTCCGGTTTGTGTCCGGAACGCCAGGTCCCGGTTAAGTTTTTGACCGAGTTACCGGCCTCCAGATTGATTGTCCCAATTGTCAATTCCTTCCAGGTTTCTTTTTTCATCCTTCAAAAACCTCCTTGAATGCCCTATCGATGGTTTTCATGTTCTTCTCGACTACTTCTGGTCTCAATTTTTTTCCCAAAGAAACTCTGATGTTCTTGGTAAACTTATCCAGATCCATGAGCCCTGTGACTTTCACGAGCGCAGAAACCATCGGGACGTTTGGGATGGCTCTTCCCAGCTCTTTCTCGGCAATTGTGTAAGCATCCAGCGCATAGATCTTTTTCTCTCCCAACGAAAGCTTTTTCCGAATGAGATCGATGTCAAATATCGTATTCATGAGAAAGAGAGCATCTTCTTTAGCTCCACTGGTAATATCCACTATGCCGAGCAAAGACGGGTCTGTCACGACGACAATATCCGGATAATAGACCTGACTGTGCGAACGTATAGGTTTCTTGCTGATTCTGTTAAAAGCCAGAATAGGTGCTCCTCGTTTCTCAGCACCAAATTCAGGAAATGCCTGGACATACAGATCTTTTTCGGTAGAAATGACATCTGCCAAAGTCATAGCAGCTGTCACCACACCTTGACCTGCCCGGCCATGCCAGCGTATTTCAATAGTCTCTTTATCCATTAATCCTCCTCGTTTTCAGATATCCGAATTCACATATCATTAATCATTTAATTTTTGGTTATCTGAAAAGATTTATTATGATTCGGCTATTCTGTTAGCTCTGTCCTTCCCTCCAGTGATTTTTTTATCGTCACCTGATCAGCAAAATCAATATCCGAGCCCACAGGAAGGCCCATGGCGAGTCGAGTCATCTTGACATGAAAATCTTTTAGTAGTCTCACTAGATACAGGGCTGTGGCTTCACCTTCAGCTGTGGGATTTGTTGCTAGTATTATCTCTTTGAACTGCCCATTTTTTAATCTTTTTATCAATTTATCCGTCTTCAGTTCATCCGGACCGATGCCCTTTAAAGGTGAAAGCGCTCCGTGAAGCACATGATAGACACCACGGAAAATCCCGGTTTTTTCGATGGATGAGATATTAAAGGGTTCCTCGACAACACACAACATGTCCTGATCCCTTTTGCTGTTCGAACAGTACTGGCAAGGGTCAACATGTGTCAAACTGTTGCAGATGGAGCAGTAGAAAATGTTTTGCTTGGCTTCCTTAATGGCATCAGCCAGTCGATCGGCCTCATCTTGCGGAATACCGATGATATAAAATGCGATCCTCTGGGCTGTTTTTGCACCGATACTCGGAATTTTTTTTAGCTCTTCGATGAGCCGGGATAAGGGATGTTCTTGATCGAGCATTAAAAAAGTCCTGGAATCTTCAGTCCTGCCCCAAAAGCCCCCATTTTTTCTGAAAGCGTTTCGTCAACCTTTGTATTGGCATCGTTAAAAGCGGCAACGATCAGATCCTGAAGCATTTCTGTGTCCTCTTTATCGACAACTTCGGGATTTATCGTCAAAGAGATTAAATTCTTGGTACCGTCCAACACAACATTCACCATGCCGCCTCCGCTCGATCCCTCTACCCTCATCTCGGCCATTTCCTTCTGGAGTCTATCCTGCATCTCCTTTGCCTGTTTCATCATTTTTTGAATGTTACCCATACTTTTCATCTTCCCTCTCCTACCTGAATTATTCTTAAATAATGCCGATGTCCATTTTCAATTCCAAAACATGAACCACTGCCTTGCCTCCTTTAATTCTAAGGTGGGACGAAGGGTATTGATTCATGAATAATCCAGGTTCATTTTATCTTTCTTTTTTCCCTTTTTTTAGTGGTTCAACGGTGAGAACCTGGGCCTTGAAGGTATCTAAAAAATATTTAACGGTGGGATCCTTCGTAGCAATATCCGCATCTTTTTGCACTGTTTTTAATTTCTGGTTCTCCGATTCCTCCGGAGGATTTTCGGGTATCGGAGGCGGCAATTCAGGTTCTTTTTTTGGAATAGTCTCTCTCTCCAGACTTTCGGACTTCGGAAGACTGGGCTTTTCCTCGCTCTTAGTCGGGGGGACAGATTCTACAGGCCTGTTAAAACCCTTTTTTAAGGCCTCAATATCTTTAATAATGTCTTCTAAAGGGACAATTTTTTTAAAGTGGCACAATTTGACCAGCACAGCTTCGAGATAAATTCTGGGATGAGAGGAGAATCTCAATCCCTGTTCTCCCTGTTGGAGTGCAACAAGATATCGGAGAAAATCGTCGGCTGAGGATTTCTCAGTTTCCTGTACGAGGGCATTGATGTCCTCCTCGCTCAACGCAAGCAATTCCTGTGGATTTTTGACCGTTTTAACGAGAAGCAAATTCCGGAAATGCTGGACGAGCTCCTTGTAGAAAAATCTCAGGTCATCACCCTTCTCGATGACACTCTCTACAAGCGGGAATATACGATCTGGTTTTTCATCAAGAATAGCGCTAGAGAAATCAAACAGGACTTCCCTACTTATGGCGCCAAGGATTTCCTTAAGGTCTTCATCGGCAATATGTTCTCCAGAATAGGAAACAGCTTGATCGAGAAGGCTCTGCGCATCTCGCAGACTGCCATCTGCAGCCTCGGCAATCATGTTGAGACCGTAAGTAGAAATGGTTATGTTTTCTTGTTTGGTGATATCCAGCAAGTGGTTGATGATATCCTTCTGCGATATTTTTTTGAACTCAAAATGTTGACAGCGGGAAATAATGGTCGCGGGAACCTTGTGAAACTCTGTGGTCGCAAAAATAAAGATAGTATGGGGAGGCGGTTCCTCCAAAGTTTTTAACAGAGCATTGAATGCTTCCCGGGTGAGCATGTGGACTTCGTCGATAATGATGACCTTGTATCGGCTGTGAAGGGGTTTGTACTTCACTCCCTCCCTAAGCGATCTTACTTCGTCTATTCCTCTGTTGGAAGCTCCATCGATTTCCAAGACATCCACTGAGCGATCTTCGTTGATTTCTTTGCAGAATTCGCATTTGTTGCAAGGATTGGGTATGGGACCATGCTGGCAATTCAAGGCTTTGGCGAGAATACGTGCTGTTGTCGTTTTTCCAACGCCTCTCATGCCGGAAAAGATGTAGGCCTGAGCGACTCGGTCGTTTTTAACCGCATTCATCAGGGTTTTAACGACATGTTTTTGGCCTATCATTCGCTCGAATGTCATAGGCCGGTATTTTCGGGCAAAAATCACATAACTCATGTTAATCTGGCTGATGAATGTTTTGAAGGAAGCCGGGTTCCTTATAAATTAAA
>DAOWCB010000369.1 GCA_030633795.1 Candidatus Aminicenantota bacterium
TAATCCGGACAAAACCATAAATCGGGGTGCTCTGGGAGCAATCGTGTTCAACGACAGGCAAGAACGGAAATTTCTCAACGATCTTCTTCATCCTATGGTGATGGCAAAAAAAAGAGACCTCGTCGAAAAGGTTGATCGAGAGGGGCGCTACAAAATTTTTGTATCTGTGGCCGCATTAACCATAGAAGCCGGATACGCAAAATTCTTTGATAAAATCATCGTTGTCCACTGTGATAAAGAGACACAACTCAAAAGACTGATGGAACGAGATGCCATAGATAGGAAAAAAGCTTTAGAAAAAATCAAAATCCAGATGCCACCTGAGGAAAAACTCGAGGTTGCCGATTACAACATCGATACTTCTGGTTCTCTCCGGCAAACTTTGGAACAAGCTGAGAAAGTTTACAGGAATCTCGTCATCGACTTTGAGCTCAAGTCCTTTTAGTACATCCGCTTTATTCTTTGTGCGGATATTGAGCTCGGAGCGATGTTGCCAAAAGGGGAATCATGATCTCATGATGGCCGATAAAATAAAATCCCCTCCCCTTTTTTCCTAAGGGTCTTTTCACAATATTTTCGTTAGGTCTGTAATGGTAGTGAAAATCAAACACAGCTGTCGAAAAATCCTCAAGAGCCACTCCTTTATTCCTTACATAAGTTATGGCTTTAAGGAAGATCTCCGGTAATATTACCGCAGAACCGATGTTGATAAATATCCCTCCCCCATCGAGATTTTTACAGAGAGAACAAAACAAGAAAAAATCCCGCATCGAGGTTTTTCCCAGGGCTTCTCCATCAGCCCTCGGGTGGAAATGAATAATATCGGTCCCGATGGCTACATGCACGGTCGTTGGAATGTTAAGCCTGTAGGCCACAGCAAGGATGCTGAGGTCCTTATGTGGAAAATCAGAACTTTCTATGAACGCACCCACGGCCTCTCCCAAACCCATATCCTGTTCTTTTGCAGAATTTATTGCACTATTCAATAATTCCCCTGTCTCCTTAGCCATTCCAAACCGGCCATCCTTGATCTGATTTGCCACATCTTCAGATGTATGCCCTGCTAGGGAAATCTCGAAATCATGGATGATTCCTGCTCCATTCATAGCCAAGGCCGTAATCCAGCCTTCCTCCATCAGTTTCAGGATCACAGGATTCAAACCCACCTTCATAACATGGGCACCCAGCGCAAAAATAATGGCTTTTTGCCTGGTTTTGGCCTTTTCCATAAGCTCGAGAAAATCCTTAAAATCCTTTCCAGCCAAAATATTTGGCAAGCTTTCGGCAAAACGAGAGAAAGGTTCTTCCGGAGAAAAAGCCCGAGCGAAATCTTCGATTTGAACTTTACTTTTTCTCGATCGGATAGGATAAGTCTTCAATCCATCTCTGGCGAAAGGATTAAACTTGTATTTGCTCATGGAATGGAAAAGGAAAGAATCCCCATATCGTTGGATTAGATATTTTTAAGTTCCTGCCCCGGTCTGAACTTTATTCGCTTTCCTCTCTTAATCTTGATTTGTTTTTTTCTTCTTATGTCCCTGCCAAATCCTGTTTTTTTGGAAACCACCTTAAAACTGGCAAACCCTCGGATCTCGATTTTCTCCTCATTCTCAAGAGCATCTTTCAAAGACTCCAGGATAGACTCAACGATCAGCAACGTTTTAGTTCTATTGAACTCTGAATTCTTTTCGATACTGAGGGCTATATCGTTTTTGATCATTGAGGTCTCCTACTGGATTTGGCGTTAACTGATAAATAATAAATAAATTATTGAAAATAAAAAGTCAAGATAAAATATTGACTTGCCCTAGAGGCAATTCTATAATGAACTTAAAGTGAAAAAATTTATCCTTATTTGCCTTCTCATAGCTCTGATTCCCTTGGCCGGTTATTCAACTATTATAAAAATCACGATCGATGCACCGATTCATCCTGTAACATCCGAATACATCCGGAATGCCATCGACAAAGCAGAAGATGATAACGCCTCTTTGATCATCATGGTGTTGAACACCCCAGGAGGATTGGACTCTTCGATGAGGGAGATCATCGAACGCATCTTGAGTTCTGATGTTCCCATCGCTGCCTATGTCAGTCCCAACGGGGCCAGAGCTGCTTCAGCGGGCTTTTTTATTTCCATCGCATGCGACCTTTTTGTCATGGCTCCAGGGACAAACACAGGAGCGGCTCATCCCGTGGGCATATCCATTACCGGTCAGCAAATGGATGAGACTATGGCAGATAAAGTCACAAACGATGCCGTCTCTTACATTAAATCCATTGCTGAAAAAAGAGGAAGAAACATGAAGATGGCCGAGGATGCTGTCCGGGAAAGCTCCTCCTACA
>DAOWCB010000359.1 GCA_030633795.1 Candidatus Aminicenantota bacterium
CATCTCTCGTTTTCCAGGGATATTAAAGTGATTGATATCTTTCACCAAGGTATCGGTGATCCTTTGAGGAAGTGTCACTGGTGTTCTTGTCCCTATTCTGATCCTCTGGATGTGATCTATCCGGGACAGTTTGTACAGGAGGCTTTCTATCCTGTCATTTGATAAAATAAAAGGATCTCCTCCAGTGATCAGAACTTCATTGATCTCCGGAGTATTGGCGATCCATTCGATAGCTTTTTCCAGTTTGGGCTTTGAGAGGATGGCTGCCTGCGAGTGAACATCTTCAATTTCCCAATTTCGCTGGCAGTAAACACAGATCTGGGGACAGGTCAATACCGGCTTCAAGATGACGATATGAGGATAGCGGCGGGTGATCCCCTCTATCGGAGAGGTATCCCGTTCCAGCATAAAGTCCATGGAGCTCTCATCGTGGGCTTTGAATTCTATTAATTTTCGTATGTATTTCAGGGTAGGTATGACTTGGGCACGGAGGGCACCATCTCTTCCTTTTCCCGCTTCGTAATCCATCAAAGACAGATAATAAGGAGTGATCCCGAACGGGACTTTGTGTTTTTGGGCTAGTTCGACCGCTTCGGATTGTTCATCAGTCAGTTTGACCAGTTTTTTTAAGGTCTTGGCATCCTTGATGAGGTGGCGCATCTGCCATCGCCAATTGCTCCACTCGAAGTCTGTGGCTTTGAAGTAGCGAAGAATTCTCAGTTTGTTATTGTATCGGCGCCGTTTCGCACTATCGTCCAATCCCGAGGGATAACGCATGCTGAATTTTTCCACGCCTCTGGCCATTCGGGAAAGATCGATCGAGCGGAGCTTTGCCGCTCTATTGCCGTGATATTTGGTGAATGCAGGGGGACTTTTCGGGTATACGTCAGCTTGACCGGAAATACCATGAATGAGATGGCTGAGTTCTGCAAAAAAACCTGAGGATGGGGGAGTTTTGGAGGAGATTTTGCCATTATGAATCAAGTCATTCAGGTAACCAAGGAAACTGAATCCTGCAACTTTTTCACTGCGGCGTGATGTGATATTCAGAAAGACCAGAATAGCGTCCCGACTCAACACCCATGAAAGAGAAGGGAGGTCAGGATTGTCATCGTAGGTATTTATCAACATGGTATTCAGCAGATCTCTGATCTTCTTGCGTTTTTTCTCGAGAGGATCATCGGAAACGATGATCTTTTTTAGAGGAGGGACCATTTCGAGGATATTCAAAAGTCTCAATTTGGCTTTTTTTTCCATTTTTTAGAAAGACATAACCCTGATTAATCGAAATTTATTCGTATCAAATTAATTAAGAGTTAGTGACTTAAAAATATTATACCATTTTTTTCTTTGAATAACAGGTGTTCTTTATTCCCCGGCAACGGTAAGTTCTCGAATTTTTACAGTGGGGCCGCAAATCGCGCTCCGGAATTCTAGATCGTTTCCCTTTTCCTCGATCTGATTCAGCATTGTTCCGAGGTTGCCGGCTATCGTGATCTCTGAGACAGGATAAACAATCTCTCCATTCTCGATCCATAATCCGAAGGCACCCCGGCTGATGTCTCCTGTTACGGGGTTAAGTCCATGCCCGATGGTCCGTATGAGGATGAGTCCTTTATCGGTTTTTTGAATGATGTCTTCTGGTGATTTGTCCCCTGGTTGGAGAAAAAAATTGTTCGGCCCGACACTTGCACCGTCCGCATTTCCGGTAGAGGGGAGATTGAGCTTTTTGCCGGCGTAGGTATTGCAGAGGAAGTTTTTCAATGTGCCTTTTTCGATGACTTTATTTTTTTGAGTTGAGACCCCCTCGGAATCATACGGCCGTGTTCCCAACTTTCCTGGCATTAGACCGTCATCATACACGGTGATGTGTTCATTGCCGATTTTTTTGCCCAATTGGTCAGAAAGAAAAGACAGTTTTTGATAAACAGCTACGCCTGAGATACACGCAAAAAGAAAGCCCAGCAGCCAAGTGGTCATGGTTGGTTCAAAAATTACCGGAACGACTTGTGTCTTTATTTTCCGTGGATTGAGTTGTCGGACAGTTCTTGCCACAGCTTTTTTGCCGACTTTTTCCGGGTGGTCAAGCGTTCGAAAGTGCCGTTCGGTGCTGGACCAATAGTCTTCGACTATGTTATCCGTTTCACCTGCCTGGATACCCACGCTCAGGCTGAAGAATGTCTCCTTGTACTCATGGACAAACCCGTGGGAGTTTGCCAAGACCGACTTGATTTCTTTGGTCTCAAAACTGGCACCATGCGAGTTTGTTATTCTCTTATCGGAGAGCGCGATCCTTTCCGTTTCCAAAGCCAAGGTAATCTTTTTATCGGTGTCCAGCTCTGAGATCTCAGGATCAAAGAGGTTAAGCGTGGTTACATCGATAGCACTTGGCTTGGAGATCGGCAGACCGGCAAATTCATCCGGGTTGGCTAGTTCTGCCCGCCGGATAGCATTTTTCACCAGCCGCTTCAGGGTGTCTGTATTTAGGTCCGAGGAGGTGGAATAGGC
>DAOWCB010000025.1 GCA_030633795.1 Candidatus Aminicenantota bacterium
ACTATTGCTCTTGACTGGTTCACGCTATGGGGCAGAATACTCCTGACGCTCATTTCTGGCTTCTTCCCAAGAGGGCCCAGTCATGTCGACCCACCCGGACGACGATTCCAAGCACGACGAGCTCGCTGGCGCTGTTTCTCCAACTCTTCGTGGAATCCTTTCTCATCGACACTCATACCCTGCTCGTCAGCAAGCTCTCTAGAAAGGTCGACCGGAAAGCCAAATGTGTCATAAAGCTTGAACAACTTATCCCCTGACAGGACATTCTGGGAGTGACTCCTCGCCTCCTCGATGTACTGGTCAAAAGTCTTCAATCCAGAGGTTAAAGTCATCGCAAACCGTTTTTCTTCTGAGAGACATACTTTGGAAATGTAGTTCGCTGAGGAGAGAAGTTCTGGGTAGGCATCTTTCATGAGGTCAACCACTCCTCCCACAAGTTTGTACAGGAATGGATCATCGATACCCAATAAATTCCCCTGACGGCAGGCCCTCCGAATCAACCTTCTCAAAACATATCCACGGCCATCATTAGATGGCATGATGCCGTCCCCGATCAAAAATGTCACAGCCCGGATATGGTCAGCGATGATCCGAATGGAAGTATCCGATTTGGCATCTGAGGCGTATTCCCTGCCTGCCAGATCGCATACGGCTTCAATCAAGGGAAGGAATAAATCTGTGTCGTAATTGTTCCTTTTTCCCTGGAGGACTGTTGCAATTCTCTCCAATCCCATTCCCGTATCGATCGATGGAGATGGGAGTGTTATAAGCTCCCCTTTTTCAGGCTGCTCATACTGCATGAAGACAAGGTTCCACAATTCCAGGAATCGATCACTTCCCTTTTCTATCAAGTCATACGGATCTCCAACCTCCATCTCTTCATCCAGGTCAAAATGAATCTCGGAACAAGGACCGCAGGGCCCTGTTTCCCCCATGGCCCAGTAGTTATCTTTTTTTCCAAACCGAAAAATCCTGTTTTCAGAGATGCCTACATCTTTATTCCATATCTGGAAAGTCTCTTCATCCTCTTGGTAAACTGTGATATAAAGCTTCTCCTGGGACATCTTGAAGCCCTCAATCACCAATTCCCATGCGTATTCTATGGCTTCCTTTTTAAAGTAGTCCCCAAAAGAAAAGTTACCCAGCATCTCAAAAAAGGTGTGATGTTTGTTTGTTTTTCCGACCTGCTCCAAATCATTGTGTTTTCCGCTCACCCGCAAACATTTTTGGACAGATGCCGCCCTCGAGTAGCTTCGTTTTTCCAGACCCAAGAATGTATTTTTGAATTGATTCATGCCCGCGTTGGTGAATAAAAGGGTGGGATCGTCCTTGGGCATAAGGGAGGCGCTTCTTATGACTCGATGATTTTTAGCGGCGAAAAAATCGAGAAACGTCTCTCTGATTTCCTGGGCACGCATTTATGACTTTTCTTTGTCCTCTTTTTCGTCTTTGCTTTCCTTTTCTGCTGTTTCTAGCTCTTCTTCTTCTTCTTTAACCTCTTCATCAGGTCTTTCAATCGTGCTCATTTCACTTTCCATGTCCTCGAGAGCCACATCGAGAGTCGAGCGTATCCCCATGACTCGGAGTTTGAAATTGTCCGGACTTGAAGAATACCTCAAACCCTGTTCATAGGAAATATAGCCGTCTTTGTACAGTTGATAGATCGATTGGTCAAAGGTCTGCATTCCATACTGGGAAACACCTGCAGCGATAGCATCGCGGATAAGAAGGGTTTTATCCCTATCATTGATACATTCTTGAATGTAAGGCGTGTTGATCATGATTTCACATGCAGGGACCCGTCCCTGTCCATCTTTTCTAGGAATAAGCCTCATCGAAATGCAAGCTTTGATAATACTTGCCAATTGAAGTCTGACTTGTCTTTGATGGTGGGGAGCGAAGACTGTAACGATTCGATTGATCGTTTCAGATGCATCCAACGTATGGAGAGTGCTCATGACTAGATGCCCTGTTTCAGAAGCCAAAAGGGCTGTTTCGATCGTCTCTCTATCCCGCATTTCTCCAACCAGGATAACGTCTGGATCTTCACGTAGAGATGCGCGCAATCCTCGAGAAAAATCTGTTACGTCAAGGCCCACTTCCCTCTGGCTGATCGTGCTTTTTTTGTCTCTGTGGAGGTATTCGATCGGATCTTCAATGGTAATGATGTTTTCCTTCCTGTGTGTATTGATGTGGTCGATCATGGATGCTAAGGTTGTTGTTTTTCCCGAACCTGTGGTTCCTGTTACCATGACCAATCCTCGAAGTTCCAGTGCAATTTTTTCTATTGATTTGGGAAGAAGGAGGTCTCGGATCGGTTTCACCTCTAAAGGGATAATCCTCATAACCAGGGCCAAACTTCCCCTCTGGTGGTACACGCTCCCTCGGAAACGGCCAAAGCCAGGGAGGCTGTAAGCCAAATCGATGTCCAGGTCGGTATTCAATTTTTCTTTTTGGTGTTCATTCAGCACTTGATTGGCCAGCTCAAAGGTATTGTTTGGACTGAGCCGAGGAAACTGTGTGAGCGGTTGGAGTTTCCCGTGAATCCGGATAATCGGATAGTTGCCGGCTTTTATGTGAAGGTCGGATGCATCGCTTTCTATAGCGACTTTCAAAAATTCATCGATATCCATAATTACCTCCCTAACATTTCCCTATTTTACATAGGTGAGCCAATTGTACCTATCTTCTCTTTCTCCGTTTATATAGGCAAAAAACTCTTCCTGAAGACGTTTTGTGATCGGGCCTCTCTCCCCGGAGCCTATTGTTATCTTATCGATCGACCTTATCGGTGTGATCTCAGCAGCGGATCCGGTGAAAAAGACTTCTTCAGCGATGTACAGCATTTCTCTGGGTATGGTGTCTTCGACGACAGAGATTTTCAGGTCTTTAAGAAGTTGAATGACGGTTGCTCGCGTTATTCCTGGAAGGATGGAAGAGGATAGCGGGGGCGTATGAGCAATACCATCGTATACCAAAAAGATGTTCTCTCCGCTCCCTTCACTGACATGGCCCCGCACATTCAGGGCTATTCCCTCCGCATAACCTTCTGTCAAGGATTCCATTTTGATCAACTGGGAATTCATGTAATTAGCTCCGGATTTTGCCAACGCAGGAAATGTATTGGGTGCCATCCTCTGCCAGGAAGAAACCCTCACATCCACTCCTTTTTCCAAAGCTTCATCTCCCAAGTATTGTCCCCATTCCCAGACAAGAATAGCACAATCTACCGGACATGGAAAAGGGTCAACTCCTAATGTCCCATAACCACGGTATATGATCGGTCTTATGTAACAAGAGGGAAGGTTATTCACCTTCACAGTGTCAATTACAGCCGAGTTAAACTCTTCCTGAGTATATGAAATATCCATACGGTACATTTTGCACGAATTATAAAGCCTTCTTGTGTGAGCTTGGAGTTGTAAAATCGCTTTCCCCTTGGGTGTGTCATAAGCTCTGAATCCTTCGAACAGGGATGTTCCGTAATGAATGACATGGGAGGCAACATGTATATTTGCCTCTCCCCAAGGAATGAGTTTTCCGTTCATCCAAACTTTCCCGTTTTGACTAAAAGGACTCATCCATCACTCCTAGTGCAATTTCTTCGTTTCGACATGGGGAGAATTCATATTATCTCAATTGTATTCCCAAGTCAAACATCCTACCTCAGATGGATTCTCCACAGTAGGGACAGATCTTTTCCTTATGGGGCAGAGGCCTCCGGCAATTCCAGCACAGATCGGCTTTTTCTCGCTGCCGTGCCCTAATTCTTGCTCTAATTTCATCCAGTTCGGATTTAGTAGAATCTTTTCCTTTGTAAAAGGCAAGGTCTCTGATAATCCCGTTGGCTTTCTCATACCTGTCTTCCAGTTTCAAAGCAAGACATTTCATGATAATTTTTTCGATTTCCTTCGGAATCTTGTTGTTTTTGAGCCGAGGGGGCGTGATTTGCCCTTTTTGTGCTTTCTCAAGGATTTTAAATGGATCCGGATCAAAAATGGGGGGTCTGCCTATGAGCATCTCGTAGAAAATACACCCGATCGAATAGATATCCGACTGAAAAGTTGCCTTTCCCATAAACTGTTCAGGAGACATGTAAGGTGGAGACCCGATCCGAGTAGAGGCATAAGGAACATTGTTCAACCAAACGGATGTTCCAAAATCTGTGATTTTTATCTTCCCTTCCTCTGAGAGGATGATGTTCGACGGTCTCAAGTCGCGGTGCACGATCTTGTTATTATGGGCATGATTGACAGCGTCAGCAATCTGGATGATGTATTCGTTTGCCGTTTCAAAATCGAGAATTTTTTCCCTATCCAAGATTTTTTCCATGGTCAAGCCTTTGATATATTCCATCACCATAAAAAAAACCTTATTCTCCTTTTCAGCCGCAAGCATACGAACGATGTTGGGGTGATTGAGCGCAGCTTGGAGGCGAGGCTCTTTGAGTAGTCTAAACAGCTCTATGGACTGTTTATGCGGAACCTTGATCGCTACCAATATGTTCAGCCAGGTGTCTTTAGCGAGAAAAACAGATCCAAATCCTCCGCTTCCCAGTGAACGGACGATTTCGTATTTTCCGACTTTCTGTCCTTTAAGAAACATCCTCGTTTTTCCAAAAATGAGAGACCATCGCCAAGCTGACAATAGCAGCAGTTTCAGACCTCAGTGTGAGTGAGCCGAGACTCACAGCCTCGTAATGGCTATCCATAATATCCTGTTCTTCACTCTCTGTCCAGCCTCCTTCAGGACCGACTAGCAAGATGATAGAACTTGGTTTTTCTATCTTCTCTATAAGAGGGTACATCAGGATATCCCGAAGAGATTTCCCTCTCCGTTCACAAAAGAAAAGTTTCCGGACCTCCTTTCCTCCATCGATAAATGTTTTTAAACCGAGTGGTGGCTGAATTTCTGGGACTGTGGAGCGCCCGCATTGTTTGGAAGCCTCAACTGCAATGCGTTTCCACCTTTCCAATTTTTTATCCTGTTTGTCTCCCATTTTGACAACAGTTCGATCGCTGATTACGGGAACAATGATATGCGTGCCCAGTTCTGTGGCTTTTTGGATCACCAAATCCATGTTCTTGGCTTTCAACAATACCTGCGCAAGTGTGATGCGTACTTTGGGCTCTCGCTTTTGTTCTGTTTCGAGGATAATCAGGCGCGTCTTTTTCTGTTCGATCGCTTCCACACGAGCCCTGTACTGCTTCCCGTTTTCTTCGAATAGCCAAACCTGTTCTCCCGGCCTTATCCGGGCAACCTTGCTCAGATGATGATGTTCTTCCCCTTCGAGAAAGATGTAGGTTGATTCTTGAGGTTTTTCCTTTATATAGAACCTATGTGCCGTCAATACTAGCTCTAACCTGAATTATTTATAAAAAATACCAATTCATGAGCTGCTTCTTCGTCGCTGCAGCAATCTTGGCCCCAGTGAATAATCCAGGCCTCCTGAATTATTCATAAAAAATGCCGTAACTTTTTATTATTCCAGCAACATCAGAATATTATCTTGATATTGCTGTAAATGACAACAAAAACATTTTCAAGATAGTATCTGTATATTTTCAAATGATGTCTTTGAATTTATCGCTAATGCTCTTGTCCACATCTTCCAGCTTTTCACCCATGAACTCGGCAAACCGCCTGAGCTGTTTTTTCTGTTCCTTGTTAAGATTTTTTGGTGTTTTAACTAAAACTTTGATAAATATATCTCCCTTTCGGTGACTGTAAAGGTCTTTGATTCCTTTTCCTTTTAAACGGAAGGTCTGTCCTGCCTGGGTTTCCTCGGGAATGCGAAGAGGCTCAGCCCCTTCAAACGTAGGGATCTCAATGGTTGATCCCAATGCCGCTTTTGTAAACGGGATGGATATCTCGCAGTAAAGATCATTGCCTTCCCTTTCAAAAAACTTATGCCTTTTCACATGGGTGATGACATAAAGATCTCCCCTTTCAGCTCCCTGGTCACCTGCCTCTCCCTCTTCTTCCAATCTTAGTTTAGTGCCATTATCGACACCGGGAGGAATCTTGACAGTCAGCGTCTTTTTTTTCTTGGTTTTGCCTGTTCCTCGGCAATCCTTACAGGGAAAAGGGATGATTTCTCCGCTTCCGCGGCACTCAGAACACGTTCGGGATATGGCAAAAAAACCCTGTTGGTAGCGGACCTGACCTCTGCCCTGGCAATGCGAGCAGACTGATTTTTCCGTTCCCGTTTTCATTCGGGAACCATCACATTCTGGACAGAGTTCAGTCCGGGTTATTTTTATCTCTTTTTCTGTACCAAAAACAGCATCCTCTAGCTTCAAATCCAATTCCAAAGCAAGGTCTCTTCCTCTACTTGGCTTATTGGTTCCCCTCTGATGGGATTTGCCAAAAATGTTTTCGAATCCAAAGTTAAAAAAACTTCCCAAAATATCCTCAAAATCGGCAAAGACAGAAGAATTGAATCCGGAAAATCCGCCAAAACCTTCTCCTCTGAGACCATTGTGACCAAAACGGTCGTAGACACTTCTTTTTTCAGGATCTATCAAAACACTGTATGCTTCGGCGGCTTCTTTGAACTTATCTTCTGATTCTCTATCACCAGGATTTCTATCTGGGTGATACTTCAAAGCCATCTGACGATAGGACTTTTTTATTGTTCCCGGGGACGCATCCCCAGAAACTCCCAGTATTTCGTAATAATCTCTTTTTGTCATTCCTGTATCTACAATTCGCGCGTTTGTTCCCGCTTTATGATTTTATCGATCTGTTCAACTGACAATCCTGAAGAAGATTTGACCTCAATTCCATGTTCCCGTTGCGTTGCCTCATCTCGGGCAGAAACCCTCACAATGCCATCTGCATCTATTTCAAATGTCACGTCAATCTGCGGAACACCGGCTGGAGCAGATTCGATCCCCACCAGGTCAAATCGAGCTAACGACATATTTTCCGATGCCTTATCCTCTTCTCCCTGGAGAACATGAACGCGAACTCTTCTCTGGTCGTGTTCCACCGTCGTAAAGGCTCTGGTTTTTTTTGTGGGAATGGTCGTGTTTTTGTCGATTATCTTGATAAATTGATCTTTTTCTGTCTCGATGCCAAGGGAAAGCGGTGTTACGTCGAGCAAGAGGATAAGATCCTTCATCTCCCCCTTCAAAATACCTGATTGGATTGCAGCACCCATGGCCACGATTTCGTCCGGATTGATTTGTTCTTTTGGTTCTTTCCGGAAAAAATCTGTGATCATGCTCCTTATCAAAGGCATACGCGTTTGTCCTCCGATAAGGATGACTTCATCAATTTTTTCTGGCTCAAGATTAGCATCTTCAAGAGCCTGATCGATAAACGGGAAGGATTTTTCAACGAGATCCTTGGTTAATTCCTCGAGTTTTTGTCGCGTCAGTTTGTTCTGGATGTGTTTAGAGCCCGAGTCTATGGAATAAATAAACGGAAGGTTTATCTCTGTTTCCGTTGTGAATGAAAGCTCTTGCTTGGCTTTTTCGGAGGCTTCCTTTACCCGCTGCAGAGCCAGCTTATCTTGAGAGAGATCGATCTCTTTCTTCCGTTTGAATTCATCGGTCAACCAATCGACGATCCGGTTATCAAAGTCCTCTCCCCCCAAGTAGGTATTCCCGTTTGTGGCTAAAACATGGAACACGCCGTCATGAATCTCTAAAAGCGTGATGTCAAATGTCCCTCCTCCCATGTCATAAACGGCGATAGTTGAGTTTTCATCGGTATTCAGTCCATAGGCTAGACTTGCGGCTGTCGGTTCATTTATGATACGCAACACCTCTAAGCCGGCAATTCTTGCGGAATCCTTCGTTGCCTGCCTTTGATGGTCGTTAAAGTGGGCTGGAACCGTGATAACGGCCTCACGCACCTCTTCACCAAAAAATGATTCCGCACATTTTTTCAGGTATTCCAAGATCATTGCAGATATTTCCGGAGGGCTAATTTTTTCTGAACCTAGTTCCACCATCAAATCACCGTTGGCAGCTTCCGTAAGCTTATAGGGCATCCGCTGGATCGTTTCTTGGGCTTCCTCGGAATCGTACTTTTTCCCCATGAGTCTTTTTATGGCTGTGATCGTGTTTTTTGGATTTGTAAAAGCCTGCCTCTGAGCCAGGTTGCCGATCAATCTCTCCCCAGAACTGGTGATGCTGACAACTGATGGAGTAGTCAGCAATCCATCCAGATTCGGGATAACTTTGGGATCAATCCCTTCCATGTATGCAATACAGGAATACGTTGTGCCTAGGTCAATGCCAACAACTTTTGCCATGGTTAATTTTCTTCTTTCTTTGGAATATAGACTTTCACCAGGCTGGGTCTTAAGAGGCGGTCATGGATCGTGTATCCTTTTTGCAATTCTTCCGCCACTTGAAGCTCTGTCACCTTGTCTGATTCTTCGGTGAGAAACGCCTGGTGCAGATGAGGATCGAACCGGTTCTCTTCGATCGTGATCTGCTTTACTCCCTGCTTTAGCAACAGGTCGTAGAGCTGTTTATATATCATTTCGACTCCCTTTTGGAGACTTTCTTCTTCATCCTGATTTTGGCTCTCTAGAGCTCTTTCAAAGTTATCCATTACTCCCAAGAGTTCTTTTAAATGTTCGCTCAAAGCGTATTGCATGAAGTCGTTCTTTTCTCGCTCGAGTCTCTTTCTGAGATTTTCCATTTCAGCTGCTTTTCTCAAAAACTCTTCTTGTATTTTCTCAAATTTTTTCTTGAGATTTTTAATTTCTGCTTCTTTCTTTTTTAGTCGAGCTTTCAATGATTTGGTCTGATTTTCTTTTTGACTCGATTCTTTCGAGCCTTTGTTGCTCTCGTTAATGTATTCCACTTCCACCAAGCCTTCTCCGTTATCTTCTTGTTCTTTTTTGGACTTTCCTGACATTTATCCTCCCTATTGAGAAAAACTGATGGTCTCGCTCAATTTTTTTGCCACACAGTCTACCAAAGGAATTATTTTCCGGTAGGGAATCCTTTTAGGCCCGATTATCCCCAGAGATCCCAGGACTTGTCGGTCATATCCATAATGAGAAAGAACAAGCGAACAATCCGATATATCCGGAAGACTGAATTCCGTTCCTATGAGGACTTTCACCCTGTCCAGACTTATGACATCAGAAAGCAGCTTGGCTAGTCTTGCCTTTTCTTCGAATCTCTGAAACAGTGATTTCAGGTTATCCATGTCCAACAGATCGGGTTTTTCTAAAAGATTTGATGTGCCCTGGATGAATATTTGATTGTTTATTTCCTCTTGGAGAAAATAGATTTTCAGAAGGGATATGAGGTTTCGTATAATTCTTTCATATCTCATTTTATAGGCAGGGATTTCTCGCAATAGAAGGTCCCGAACAAACAGTAAATTTTTCCCTCTAAAGTTTTCATTGATGTAATGGGAAGCCCTGTCGAGTTCAGTCTGAGTGAAATAACTTTTTGTCTCCACCATTTCTGTAAGAAAAAGGATAAAAGTCGTGATCAAAATTACCATGATTTTTTCTTCTGACACTTTAATGAATCGGAGATGGCGAAAATTTACGATTGAAACTCTGGGAGAAAGGACAAATCCCAGATTATCCGAATACTCAGATAAGATATGAGATACATTATCCAATAGAGAATTGAAATCCCCTCTTTTACGATAAAAGTCTTCTGTCGGCAAATCGATGGATTTGTCAGGATAGATGGCTTTTTCGAACAGGTTGTTGACATAAAATCTTAAGCCTTTATCCGTGGGGATACGACCGGCTGAAGTGTGGGGTTGATCAAGATATCCAAGATTCTCCAGTTTGGCCATGATATTTCTTGCTGTGGCCGAAGAGACTGGAGTATCCATTTCTTGGGAAATATGTCCAGAGCTGGCGGGCTTTCCGACCTTTAGATAGCTCTCCACAATAAGATTGAGAATCTGGACATCCTTTTCTCTTAAAGTCGGTTTTTTCAATTCGATTCTCATCAAAATCTTATAGCATTATTCACTAAAAAATTCAAATCACAAACACTGGGAGTAAGCATCTCTATTTCCGTGATACCACTTTATACCGGCTTTTAGGAATGGTTTTGCTCCGGCGGCTCTGAACTGCGCGCATTAACTCCTTGAATCCTTTAGCCAAGTCGTGCTCAATACAGCATCGCCGTCTGACTGCGTCAGATTCCCTCGAAGAACCACCTGTAAAGATGGCTTGGTTAGGTTGGGTCGGGATCTTCAATGGTCGCTTCAACCATCCGAATTTTTTTCACCATTAAAAGGCATGGATGGATTTATTAATGGTGGTTTCTTCTTGGATTCTTTATGCAACATCTCAATAATACCCAAATCCATAAGCTCGCTAAATTCTTCGTTCCAAACA
>DAOWCB010000126.1 GCA_030633795.1 Candidatus Aminicenantota bacterium
GGCTTTTCTGCTGGGGCAGATGACTATATCACTAAACCCTTCCACCACCTCGAATTGAAAGCTCGACTGAAAACGGGAAAACGGATCATCGATTTGCAAAAACAACTCCAAGAACAGGCATCCCGCGATGGCCTGACAGGGCTTTGGAATCGGAAGCGAATGTTTCGCATCCTTGATAAAGAAATCAATCGAGCCAAGAGGGATAATCTTCCGGTGGCAATTCTCATGATCGACATCGATAAATTCAAAGCCATCAATGATACTCATGGCCATCATGTAGGGGATTTGGTACTCCAAGAGGTTGCCACCACCCTTAAGAAGAGTGTTCGCAATTATGATGAGATCATCCGGTACGGAGGAGATGAATTCTTAGCCATTCTTCCCAATTGCAGCTTATCTAAAGCGGAATCTATCTCGGAACGGCTCAGGCAAAACATGAGCATACATAGGATATCAAGCGATACCGTTTCGCTGAATATCACTTTCAGCCTTGGAGGCGCTTCAACAGAAAACCATTCCAAGGATGTCACTGCAGAAGAGTTCATCATGGCTGCAGATGAGGCTCTTCGCGAAGCAAAAAATAAGGGCCGCAATTGTGTCGTAATATATAGAAAATAAGGATAAAGTGTGAAGCAAAATGTCAGATATGCATAATCTAAACAACACGGGACCGATCGATATGGCTTCTGTTTTGGAAAGAGTAGGTGGAGATGAATCCTTTCTCCGAGAGCTGATCGATATTTATATCGAAGACTTCATGGATAAATACGTCTTGCTCGAACAGGCCGTTGCAGAGGGGGATTTCAACAATATTAAAGAAATCGGCCACAGTCTCAAAGGGGCCTCCGGAAACCTTAGCTTAACCGGCCTTCATGAAACAGCCCATGGGATTGAATCATCAGGGAAAGAAAATGATATCGAACAGGCCAGGCTTTTATTTATTCGTCTGAAAGAAGAATTCATAAAACTCAAAGACTTCCTTCCTCCTGAGAAGAGACAGAATATCGAACAAAAAATGCCGAGCATGAAATAAAATGTTTGAGGAAAAGGGCCAGAGAGACACGATTCCGATTGATTTGCCATCAGTGATGGAGAGAATCGGTGGGGACGAGAAGTTTCTCCACGAGCTGATCGATATCTACATCGAAGACTTTATCGAAAAATATGCCAACCTCAAACAAGCGATTGATCGGAGTGATTTTCTTGTGATTAAAGAAATTGGGCATAGCCTTAGGGGATCCTCTGGAAATTTGAGTTTAAACGGACTTCATAACACCTCAGTGAATATTGAACTGTCTGGAAGAGAAGAGAATATCGAACAGGCCAAACTTTTGTTTATTCAACTCAATAAAGAATTCGAAAAACTTAAAAACTTTCTTCCTTCCGAAAAAAGTTTGTCCATAGACCAAAAATGGGAAGGGATCCTATGTGAGGCTCAACCTATCCTACCTAAGGTAAATTCGGATATTAACTCCGATGTGACTATTCTTGCGGCAGATGATTCGGTCCCCAATCAGGTCTTGATTAAATTTTATGCCAAACAAGTCGGGTTTCAAATCGACATTGTCAGGAATGGAAGAGACGCTGTAGAATTCTTCCGAAAAAAAGCCTATTCAATCGTCTTATTAGATATCCATATGCCTGAACTTGATGGATTCGAAGCCCTCAACCAGATGCGTCAGATCGAAATCGAAAAGATCCTTCCGAAGACTCCGATCATCGCGCTAACCGGCTCCACATTTCAAGAAGAAGGCATGACATGCCTTGATGCGGGATTTGACGATTTTGTCGAAAAATCAACGATCCAGGTAACTTTGGCCAAAATTATCAAGAAGCATGTGAAAACAACTCAAGTTCATATTGATGATATTCCCCTAGATAAATCCATCCTGCCCCTAGTACCCGAATATCTTAAAAACAGAAAAGAAGATATCCAAAGGATCAGACATGCCTTGGAAAAGCGAAACTTTGGCACAATCGAAGACCTAGGCCACAAGATGAAAGGATCGGGAAAGTGTTATGGATTCCAAAAGATCAGTATGCTTGGCCACCGGATCGAGATTTCTGCCAAGGAACAAAATGCTGACGAAATCGAAGAATCTGCTGGGCTATTGCAGGATTATCTATCCAGCCTTTAATTTAACCTGGATAATTCATGGCCGGGCTTTAATTTATATAATTCAGATAACAAATTAGCGGGTGAGGGTTTTGACTGATTGAACAAGTTTTGCGAGATACTCCTCCCCTACCTCTTCAAAATCATCTGGAATCTTCATCACGCCACATAGGATGTTATTTACCTGCGCGAGGTAAATGTTATGGTAATACCGGTCTTTTATCCGGAATCCTAAGGAAATCTTTTGTACGGAATCAGCTCCTTTTGCATCTAAATATTTATTCAACATGCTCGTGGCTTCATCTGGATTTTTCCCCTCGATCAAAAAACAATCGAAGGAGAGCTCCTTCATCTCATAGCTGACAACATAGCCATCATGGAGAAATTTATATCCCATGACATTTCTCAGGATGAATTTCTCAGTATTCGTTATCAATCCTTCTTTCGGGAAAGGCTGCAAATAAGCGGGAAATCCCTCTCTGTTTTCTGCACGATTCACAATCTCTTCAGAGAAAACGTGGAGCCACTGATCGCTCCTCTCTCCGCAATCATAACAGAGAAGCTTTACGTAATATCTCCCAACCAGAAAATTCAAAGCCCCCTCTTCCATGTATCCTTGAGTTCCCAAATCCATGAATTCGTTGTCAGGATAACGCTCGGCGCTATATATGCCGAAAGAGTTCTTATGGTTTCCCATATCATAGATTTCCACAGCGACAGAATCAGAGGAATCATTTTTTGTATACTCGGCAACGATCAACTCTTTAAAATCATACGAGAGGTAGATCTCTGCCGCGCCGTTTATGTATTCAAACAGAGATTCTGGAAAATAGGTATCAGGAGACTCGTTGGCTTTCATCCCTTCCACAATTGGGAGAAGAGATTTAAGGATGACTGGATTCTCCTGGTCTGCGCGACTGCTTGGAATTCGTAACAGGAAAAAGAAAATCAGCATGAGGCATACCCTTCTCACGGTTTGTCCTTGCTTAATAGATCTCATATCAATCACTCCTTCCGAAAAATTTCAAAACCACATGTCTCATTATTTTGCCAGATTTCGAATAAAAATGAAATGGGGACGTCCCCTATTGACGCTATTGACAGAGTTTTTTGGAAAGAGTACCTTGGAATCAGAGAAAACAGGCCCTATTGAGAAGCAAAAAATGTCAAATGTGGTCATTATAAAAGGAAAAAACATTTTTTCTCCAGGCAATGAAGTAAACGATAAAATTCTTGCACACATGTACACACTGGGGCTCACTACCTTGACCGGACAGGCCAAATTGAAAGATTGCTTCCACAGCTTTCTCCCGGCAAGGGATAAAATCGGCATCAAAATCAACACCATAGGAGGAAAAGGCATATCCACACGCCCAAACGTAGCCCTATGCCTTGCTAATTCTTTGTCAGAAAATCACGGTGGGGATGGAAAAATTATCCTATGGGATCGCACAAACAGAGAACTGAGAGAGGCTGGGTACAAGCTAAACTGGAATCGAAAGGGAATCAAGATTTTTGGAACGGATACCCAGGGGATCGGCTACAACCAGAAGCTTGTTTCACACCTCAACATCGGCAGCCTTTTTTCCTCCATTCAAGCAGATCAAATTTCTTCCTCTATAAGCCTTGCTATCCTCAAGGATCATGGATTGGCAGGAGTGACCGCTGGGATGAAAAACTATTTTGGCTCTGTGCATAATCCCAATAAATACCATGACACGAACTGTGATCCCTATGTGGCTGAAGTTTTCGATACAAATCCCATAAAAAAAAAACACAGGCTAAGCATTCTAGATGGGCTGATCATCCAATACCACAGAGGCCCCTCCTTCCACTCCCGTTGGGCAGATAAACAGGGTATACTGATTTTTAGTTTCGATCCCGTCGCCGCCGACTCGATAGGATGGCAGATCATCGAAAAATTCAGAGCAAAAAAGGGACTCCCTTCCTTACGAGAAGAAAACAGAGAACCGAGGTATTTGAAAACAGCCGAAAAAATGGGATTGGGAATTGCAGATATTGACAAGATAAAAATCAAGGAAGTGGAAGTGTAATATGAATAGAAGGAATTTTCTGAAGACGACTGGAGCTGCCAGTACGTTGACTTGCTCTGGGTTGGCTTCCATGCTTGTCGAGCAGTATGCATTCTCCCAAGATTCCAATCTATCCAAGATTGAAGCCCGTTTTTACAAAAAACATCTTGATCGAGAAATCGAATGCACTCTTTGTCCTCGCTTATGCAAACTCGGGGATAAGGAACGGGGTTACTGCGGAGTCAGAGAAAACATCGGAGGGACGTATTACACCCTTGTCTACGGAAAGGCATGCTCCATGCATATCGATCCGATTGAAAAAAAGCCCCTGTTCCACTTTTTGCCTTCCTGTAACGCCTTGTCCATTGCCACTGCAGGCTGCAACGTAAACTGCAAATTCTGTCAAAATTGGGAGATATCTCAAGTGAGACCCGAACAGATCCGCCACGTCGATTTCCCCCCGGAGGCTGTCGTCCTTATGGCTGAGAAAAACAGCTGTCCTGTCATAGCTTATACCTATTCCGAGCCGGTGGTATTCTATGAGTACATGTTCGATACAGCACAGATGGCGCGCAACAAAAACATCAAAAGCGCCGTGATCACAGGAGGGCACATCAATCCTGAGCCCTTGGTGGAATTGATAAAGGTCGTGGATGCCATCAAGGTGGATTTGAAGGCGTTTTCCCAGGATTTTTATACCCGATACGTTCGTGGCGAGCTCCAACCGGTGCTCGATGCGATAAAAATAATCGCCAAAAGCAATGCTTGGTTGGAAATTGTCTACCTTGTTATCCCCACACTTAACGACAAATCTTCCGAAATCCGAAAATTGTCACGATGGTTACTCCAGGAAATCGGGCCCGATGTTCCCGTTCACTTTTCCCGGTTTCAACCCATGTATCTTATGAAAAATCTTCCTCCTACGCCCATCTCTACACTGGTCGAGGCACACAAAGTCGCAAAACAAGAAGGTCTCCGGTATGTCTATATCGGAAACGTGCCCGGCCATAAATTTGAAAACACCTACTGCCCCAACTGCCAGAACAAAATTATCGAAAGAATCCAATATCACATCCAAAAAATCGAAATACATGGTGGAAAATGTAAATTCTGTGGGAATCCGATTCCAGGAGTTTGGGCCTAGATTTCACGCATGAGAAAACATCTGCCTCCTTTTCTATTGGGCTTTCTCGCCCTCTCTTTCCAAATCTA
>DAOWCB010000058.1 GCA_030633795.1 Candidatus Aminicenantota bacterium
CCTTCTTTCGCGAAAAGCGCACCGAGGCCAAAAATCATAAACAAGGAAAGAGAAAGGATAATGGAAAACTGGCTAACAAAAGGTTGTCTTTTCATGTCTTTATTCCTCTATGTTTTTTTTTGAATAATACAGGTTAATACTATTATAACCTATACAGAAAACGACGCAACTCCGATTCTAAAATTCTCATCCGAATCTCTCATCATGATACTTTTTTTCTCCTATCTTTTTCTGTGTAAGCAATTAACCTGGATAATTCATTTACGAGCTTAAAATCCCGTTAAAAAAATCTACCTCACTTAATTTAGTCGAAGAAAAGACAGGCAAGCTGAAGAGAAAGCCATCCGGTGGCGAGCATGCACAGGGTGGCTGTTCTTGACAGCATTCCTGCCCTCTTCTATAATCGAAATGAGGTGAATCGACAGAAAAAAAACCCTTTTACCAAACAGAGCGTCGTCTTTTTTGTTCTTTTTTTTATTCTTTTTTTCACTCCCCCTAAAAAAGCATCAGGTCAAGAAACACTCATCAGGCTTAAGGTCGTAGCTGACCAGGCAAACATCCGCTTAGAACCCGACATTTCCAGCATCATCATCCGTCAAGTTCCCAAGGGGACAATCTTGAACGCCACAGAAAAAACGGAAGAATGGTTTTCCGTCCAACTCACATCAAAACAGGGAGCAGTTGTCTCTGGATATGTGCACAAAAGCTTGGTGATCGCGATTGATCCTCTCCCTGAAGAAAAAAAACCACCCATCATTCCAAAGATAAGGCCTATCGAACTTGAAGAAGATCAACCAACATCTCCATTCCGATTTACTCTATCCATCACGGGTGGAGGGAATTATGCGCGGGGTGGAGATTTAAACTTGGGGATCAAAGGTTTGGCTGACTTATACGAAGATACCTTCGGCATTCAGGGAGAGGGAAAAATTAGCTCTGTTCACCTAGGATATGTTTTTGGCTTGGAGGTTTCCTTCCCTCTATCCGAAATGCTATCCTGGGGAATCGGAGCAGAACACTTCCAGGGAAAAAACAATAGCCAGGTGGATTATTCTCAAGGAGAATCCTCTTCTGTACTCCACGTACGACCTAATCTCCGCGCTACTCCTTTAAGTGTATTCCTATCCTTCAATCCGATTCCCGAACTGTATGTTAAAGGTGGCATCTCGTACTATTTCGCCCAATGCTCCTACACATATCTTTTCGAAGCGGATAATTTGACACAACAATGGGAAGGAAAAGCAAACGCTCAAGGATTAGGCCTGATGGGAAGTATAGGTTATTTGAAAAACTATTCTCCGAACCTGAGCTTTTTTGCAGAAATAGCAGGCCGTCTGGCAAAAATGCGTGGATTCACAGGGAAAGAAGATATCCAGGATTCTTCTGGGGAAATTTCGACGGAAGAGGGCACGCTCTATCTCATTCAAACACAAGTTCTTGAGGATAGAACTCACTCTGTTCTGTTTATCCGGGAAACGAAACCAAATGAGGCAGGAGTCATCGGCGCCGAAAAAGCACAGATCGATTTTTCGGGGATTAGTATCAAAATTGGAATACGCCTTCACTTTTAGCCTAAATTATTCATAAAAACTGCCAATGCCACATCCACTTTCAAGAAAATATTTTCGATACATAAAGATGTGATAGCATCGACACATTTTACCCTTTCGGAGGATCGTTCCACTCCTCGCAACAACGGCATCATGGGTCATAGTCTTGTCTTGCCTCCACCACAATGTTGTGGTGGGGTGGGTTTGGCCAAGCCATGGCTTTTTATTAGGTTGTGATTAGCAATAGATGGTTGGGTTATTGGAAATAGACGTATTGGGGGGAGGGGCCGAGTTGCACTCGATTATCCTGAAAAGGAACTTCTTCTCCATCCCGGTTTTCTACCCTCAAAACAGGCTGAGAAAAGGTGTGCTCGACAGAAGAGCGCTTCGTCCAACAGACAGCAAACGGCCGTTCCTGTTTACGGAACAGGAATATGAGCGCCTCAGAATGAGGTACTTTTTCTGTAAAGAGGCTTCCCTCCAGACGTTCAGCCATGGATTTCAAGGCAAAAAAACTGGGACGTTTTCGCCATTTTTCGGGGCGGCTGTCGATTAGACCATAACCCGGGGCGACAAGCTGCCACCAATATACTCGATCCACAAATCCCGTTGATAGGCAAAGGATGAAATATCGGACTAAAAAATTCGCCTGTTCCTCTTCCGAGACATTCATTCCCCCCACTGCCGGAGAATATTTACCTGTCCCAGCGATCGGCCAGTTCATTTCGGTTATCCAGATCTCTCGTTTTTCCTTAAGACAGGCATCCACCACGGCCCTCAACAAGGCTACTTTTTGCGGTGTGTTCCATCCGAACTGTGTGTTCTCAGGAGCTCCTACCCGGTCGACGTAGAGCAAGGAGGAAATCTTATCAAAAGCTATCTTCTTCAAAACTACTGGATAAAGATGAAATTCAAAATCAATAACAGCAGGCCCGAGAAGTTTGACCTCGTGTTTCTGCGCCAGCGAAACAGTAGGCTCAGCGAGTCTCAGATATTCTCGATAATCCCAGACTCCCCATTTTGTCCTATTCCAAGCATGTCCAATTTCATAATGGGAGCTGAATGGTTTAAACCGGGAAAAGATATTATCAAGAAATAGTCCCCAGTTTTTTGGATTTAGAACATCCTCCCTTCGCTGGAGCAAAGAAATCACAATGTCCAAATTTCGTTCCTTGATTTGTCCAATAAAATTCTCGTAATAATCCAGCCTGTCCTTTTCCCAGGAAGGAATGCGGACCAAAGCCTTCTTAATACCCAGTTGTTTCAGGCTGTTCAACACCTGCTCATTTCTATGAGCGCAGGGAGAAACCGCCACGCCAAACGGATGATGCAGCTGAGACGGTGTCTTGTACATGGCTTTTTTATATTTTCGGTAGCGGGATATTACAGGGATAACCATTCGGACATTGGAAGAAAGGAGAGATAAATAGCCGGGAGCGAACCGGAAATGATACCAGAAGCGTTGTTTTTTGGGAACCACGTTATGGGGCTGATCAGCGTACGAATTCCATTTGAAATCTTGGTCCATTGGGCCGAATTCTTGGTTTTGATTTTCCTGCTGATATGAAGTCTTTTTTTTAGTTTGATTTACCATGTGTAAGCTTTTTTACTGAGTCTGTACCAAAGCCATGCCCATTTTTTCACCCTGATCCGATTCCGACCGCTAAAAAGAATTTGATGGGAATTCCCTTTTAGATGAAGCTCGAACTTGCTTATTTTTTCCACAAAGTCAGGCTGATAAAAGTCCGGATTGATACGCTCTTTATTGGACGTTAAATCAAGAGGCCTGCTAAACTTTTTATTTAGGAGTTTCACATCGGGTAAAATAGCACCCCTTATCCCAACCTGTCAATCCGACTCTGATTATTGACTATTCGGAACACAATAATATATCATATCAAGACTGGATTGGAATGATGACCATAAACCCAAAAATTCTAAACATACTTGCCTGTCCGCTATGCAAAACAGATGTCCATCTCACCTCTGATGAGAAGGGCCTAAAGTGTGTCAAATGCCACAGGATCTACCCGATCAAAGAAGATATTCCCATCATGCTCATCGATGAGGCATCCATTGAGCCCGACAGAGAAACAAAAAATTGACCTGCAGGCCCTGCGACCAAAGGAACTGCATCTCTGGTGATTTTCGAAACATGCGAACGATCACACCAGAGGAAGTCTTCACCGCCTGCATCCAATTCCTCTGAATAATTCAGGAGCCTGGATTATTCACGGGCCAAGATTGCTACAGGGGCAAGGCAGTAGCCCATGAGTGGTATTTGTATACTACGATTGGGCTGCAACGAAGCCGATGTGGTGAGATTGGCTCGCCCGTAGGGTAAAGAATACCGATGCATCTTATAGTTAGGCTTGAAATTTTGGTTTTTAGAAAGAAATGTAAGGCATCGGTATTTTTTATGAATTATTCAGGTTAATTATTTGACAATGATTCTCTGTTCCTTGATTATATATTCTTGAAACTGATGAAGAAATTTTTATGGAATTTTCCCAAAGACATGTCATCCCTTGTATGGTTTTTTTTCGTCATTTATCTACTTTTTTCTTTGGTCTCCATTTCTCTCATCCAGATTGCTCTATCATTGGCTTTCTTCTGCTGGTTATTCCTTATTATAAAACAAAAAAGTTGGCCCCGATTCCCTTCATTTTTTTGGCCTCTTGTTTTGTATTGTGTGTTTTCCCTCCTCTCATCTTTTAGATCTGTTAATCCAAAAATTAGTTTGGTCGACAGCAGGGAACTGCTGCTTTTTCTTATCGTTCCGATAGCTTTCACAGCCATATCTTCGGAAAAAAGCCTAAAAAAAGCCAATTATTTCCTTCTCATTTCTGCATGTGCCAGTGCATTGTATTCCTTGTTTATTTTCTTCTTCCTCGCAGAACCAGGCGAAAGAATCACTGGTTTTATGGGGCATTGGATGACCCAAGCCGGCCTCTTGCTCCTCTTCTGTTCGTTTGCGTTGAGTCTATTTTTGCTGTTGAAGAATAGGTCAAGATTCCTTTGGGCTTGTGGCTTTGCCCTGAGCACAATGGCACTGGTGTTAACACTCACAAGGAGTGCATGGATCGGGCTCGCCTTCGCCGCAACAGTGGTTCTAGCCTTTTACAAGCCAAAAACCTTGATTCTCATCCCGATCGCAATCTCCTTGTTTTTTATTTTAAGTCCTCAGCATGTAAAAAGGAGAGCCTTTAGCATCTTCAGCAAAAGACATTATTCCAATGCCCAGAGAATCGAGTACTTCCATGCGGGCATCCAAATTATCAAGGAAAAACCTATTTTTGGGACTGGGCCATGTACTATTGACATGGTATTCCAGAATCCAAAATATGGACTCTCGGAGCTGGCCAAGCGAAATGTTCACCTCCACAGCAACATCATCCAGATTGGTGCAGAAAGAGGAATTCCCGCATTGCTGGCCTGGTTGGTTTTTATCGGATGGGCATCCCTATCTCTGCTCAGACTTTTACGCGATAAAAATCCTATTCTCCGTCCTGTGACAGTCGGAGCCCTGGCTGCTCTTGTGGGTTTATTCGTGGCAGGCTTTTTTGAATACAACTTCGGAGATTCTGAGATCACCGTGCTGTTTCTCTATCTGATAACAATCCCGTTCGCCCTGGCTAAAATGATAAAGAGAGGATCCTAAGAATATTGAAAAAGAAAAAAATTCTGTTCCTGCTGCTTGGTCTCATCATGATCTATTCCTTTTGGTTATGTATTCAACTCGTCCGTTTCAAGACCTACACAAACCCGGCTCTTGATAAAACTCCTCTAGAAATCCAAGGCTCATATCATATTCATACCACTCATTCAGACGGAAGAAAGACACCGGAAAAAATCGCTGAGTTTGCTTCTCGCTCTTCACTCGACTTTATAATCCTGACCGACCATGGAGCCCCAAATTTCTCATCCATGGCAACAGCAGGCTGGAAAAAAGAAATTCTCGTTCTGGCTGGATCAGAACTTTCTGTTAGCCGTGGCCATCTCGTTGCCCTCGGTTTCACCCCTCCCTCAGCGCCCTTTTCACAGAACGCCGAGCAGGCCGCCTACCAGATAAAAGCTCTTAGCGGACTATCGATCATCGCTCATCCCTATTCCAAGGTCTCTTGGTCCTGGGGAAAACCCATTGGTTATAACGGATTGGAAATCATCAACGCCAAAACACTGCTGAAATACGACCTTTTGAGCTCCATTCCTTATTTGCCATCTCTTCTGGTGAAACCTGACTATGCTTTGCTCAAAATGCTCAAGCGGCCGGTCAAAAATCTAAATAAATGGGATGAACTCAACCACACCAATCCAACAATGGGATTCTACAGCCTGGATGCCCATCTTCTGTATAAATCCCTTCTCCCTTTTCTTCGGCTGCATGTTCTCCTTAATAACCCTCTTTCTGAAGAGTTCGAACAGGCTTCCCATCAAGTTTTGTCAGCTCTACATCAGGGCCGATTCTACAACGCTGTGGATTATGCTGCCCAAGCCAGTGGATTTCGATTCTGGGCTCAAAAGGGCCAAAAAAGAGTACAAATGGGAGAAAAATCAATCTTCGATTCTCACGCTACGCTCAATATCCGAGCAGAATTTCCGTTTACCTGCGAGGTTCACCTTATCCATAACGGAAAAAAAATTATGGCCTCGACAGAAAAAAGGATTGTTCACCAGCCCACGCACCCCGGCTTTTATAGGGTCGAAGTCTACCTCAAAGAACGAACCCCTATGCGAAAAGATGTCCCATGGATTTTATCCAATCCCATTTTTTTCCAGGAGAAAAACTAATGATAAAAATAGATCCACAAAAAAAGATAAAAATTGTCAAAGGTTTTAAAAACAAGCGGATTCTCGTGCTTGGCGACTTGATGATGGACAAATACATCTGGGGCAATGTTTCCCGAATTTCTCCCGAAGCGCCTATTCCCGTGGTGGTAGCTAAAAACGACACATCTTGTTTGGGTGGAGCCGGAAATGTCGGTCACAACCTCCAAAGTCTTGGAGCCTTTCCGATACTCACAGGGGTAGTGGGAAAGGATAAGGAAGGGGATTGGATCAGAAAAACCGTCGCTGACAATCGCGGCATTTTCGTCAGCAAAACAAGGCCAACCACGGTTAAAACGCGCATTATAGCACATCACCAACACGTTGTGCGGGTAGACATGGAAGAAAAAAAACCCATCTCTCCCCAGTTAATGGATAAAGTCTACAGGTTCATCCAACAGGAAAAATTCGATGCTTTGATTATCTCTGATTATAACAAGGGTCTTGTTTCGGATTCTCTGCTCCAGAAAGTCCTGTCTTTTGCGCAAAAAGAAAAAATTCCTGTTTGCGTAGATCCAAAGGTCGAACATTTTCTTTCATTTTCCCCGGTTACACTGATTACTCCAAATCATCTTGAAGCGGAAAGAATGGTTCATCATGCCTGTCTCACTGACAAGGATGTGGAAAAAGCAGGAGATGCCATCTTCTCCAAAATATCCACCAAGCACATTATTCTCAAGCGAGGAGAACAGGGACTCAGTGTTTTTGAAAGGGGGAAAAAGGCCCTGCATGTTCCCACCCTCGCAAAAGAAGTCTACGATGTTACAGGCGCAGGAGATACGGTCATCGCTGTCTCTAGCTTAGCCCTCCTTGCCGGAGCATCGATCCAGGAGGCCGCCAAGCTAGCCAATATCGCCGCCTGCGTCGTTATCGGGAAACTGGGAACAGCCACTCTTACCTCAGATGAGCTAATCGCCGCACTCCAAGCCTGATAATCTCACTGGCCATTCAGATACCGCACATCCCAACATCCTTATTGTTAGTGGTTCTCTACCATATTGTTTGGGCATTACTTTCAAGGAGTTTCTTTGACATCAGGTATGTCTGGAGCGCCCTTCTCGGCGGCTCTGAACTGCGCACATTAACACCCAATCTCTTCCACTCTAGCTTCTGTTCCCGTGCTTGCCTTCATCTCTGACACTTTAGCAAAGTCGTGCTCAATACAACATCGCCGACGATATGGGGATATCCCCATATCGTTACCCTCGAAGAACGAATCGGGAAGGCTAGATCCTCAATGGCGCTGTGGACATAACTGATGTCTTTTTCCATTAGAGCTTACCCACACAAAATGAAAGAGC
>DAOWCB010000358.1 GCA_030633795.1 Candidatus Aminicenantota bacterium
CCCCGCTTCTGACCGGTCTGGCTATAGGGGGAGCTTCCACCATAGGAGTGGCAGAGAGAGCCTACAAATCAGGCTTTGCTGCCGGCTGGTACAATGCCGCGTGGGCGGCCGGTGCGATATTGGTCGGCCTTGTAGCGGCCCGTCGCTACCGGCAGATGGAAGTCACGACTATCCCGGAGCTTTTCGAAAGGCATTACAGCACAGCGGGCCGTGTCATAGGAGTCATCGGACAACTCCTGCTTCAGATTGTCATCACGTCTCTCCAGTATGTGGCGGGGGGAGCCATTCTTTCCTCTCTTCTTCCGGAGGTGTTTTCCTTCCAATCGGGCATGTTCGTGACCGCCGTTGTTTTTGTCGGCATCACTTTGATCGGGGGATTCTGGGCGGCTGGACTGACAAACATTATCAACGTGATTTTTATCTACACAGGAATTCTTCTTGGAGCCGTGCTGGCCATCCGGAAGGTGGGAGGTTTAGGGGAACTTATCCTGAAGTTCCCGGCAGACTATCCAGGTTTTGATTTGGGATCTCTTGGCTGGAGCCTTGTATTGGCCTGGTTTTTCGTTATGTGTACCATGACATTTTCTGTGCAATCTGTGGTTCAGATCAGTTTTGCCGCCAAAAACGCCTCATCGGCGCGGAAAGGTTTTATTCTGGCGGGATTGATGATTCTTCCCGTAGGATTTATCAGTGCCCTTATCGGGATGGCAGCCACAGTGCTTCATCCCGGGATCATTCCCGCCGAAGCCTTACCGAGAACAGTTCTCAGCCTGAGTCCGATTGTGGCTGGTATCGTGTTAGCCGGGCTCTGGGCTGCGGATGTATCCACCGCATCGGCTCTTCTAGTTGGGAGCGCTACATTGGTCGTGGGTGATTTGATCAAAAGGTTTTGGGTTCCGGATCTCGGCGAAAGAGGAGAGAGGATCGTCTCCCGAATTGCCGTCCTGATTTTGAGTGTTTTCACCTACCTTCTCGCCATTTCTGTGCGTGGCATTCTCCAGACCTTGCTCATCGGTTTGACTTTGACCACGGCATACACTTTGATAATATTGGCGACACTTTTTTGGCCCAAAATCTGCAGGCGGTCCCATGCGGTGTGGACATTGCTCATGGCCATGATGGCTTTGGCTGTGTGGCTGGTGTTTCCCGGAGTTCCTACCTTTTTTGCCCGGTTGAACCTGCCCCATCCGATCTATTTTTGTTGGATAGTGAGTCTAATCACCTTTATTCTGGTGGCCGTTTTCGATAAAAGAAGAATACTTCCGTCTTCAGCTTGACACATATAGATAGGGAAAGTAGTATTCCTCATGAATGGAAAAAAACAATATGACCTGGATTATTCACAAGTCGAGGCACAGGGTGTGCAGATGCATTAATATCGGCAGTATTTATAAATAATCCAGGTATGTTAGGAGGTCAAGATGAGTCTAGATTGGTTGAAAAAAGATAATGAAATTAAAAATCACTTGCTGTGGGGAGAGGACCACTGGGGGACAGAACCTCCATGCACGATGTATGAAAAGAAATCGGACCTGGATCCTTCAGGGGAAGAGATTGAAGGCCTGTATACGGCATGGATTACTTTGAACAATCCTGCCCAGTACAATTCCTACACAACGGAGATGGTGAAGGGAGTGATTGCCGGATTCCAGAATGCCTCATTGGACAGAAGTGTTGTGGCCGTGATTTTTACCGCTGTCGGCGATAGGGCCTTTTGCACGGGCGGCAACACAAAGGAGTATGCCGAGTATTATTCTGGTAAACCCAGCGAGTACGGCGAATACATGGAGTTATTCAACGGCATGGTGGATTCCATCCTGATGTGCAAAAAGCCCACCTTATGCCGTGTGAACGGAATGAGGATTGCCGGAGGGCAGGAAATCGGAATGGCTTGCGACATAGCTCTTTCTGCCGATACGGCCATTTTCGGCCAGGCAGGCCCACGTCATGGTTCTGCCCCAGACGGGGGTTCCTCTGATTTTCTCCCTTGGTTCCTGAGCATCGAAGATGCGATCTGGAATTGTGTGTCCTGTGAGCTGTGGAGTGCCTACAAGGTGAAGAGGTTAGGGCTCGTCAGCCAGGTGGTCCCAGTGATCAAACAGGAAGATAAATTCATTAAAAATCCCGCCGTTATCATCGATAAATATGTGGAAGAAGGGGAGATCGTTTTTGGGGAATTTGTCAGGGGTGAGGAAGGAAAAAAAGCCCGGGACTTTCTTAAAACGGCAAAAATTGATTTTGCCCTTCTGGACAAGGCTGTTCATGATGTTGTCTGGAAGTTCACGAATCTTTTTCCCGGGTGTCTGATAAAATCTCTGGACAGTGTCCGGGCAAAGAAAAAATTCTTCTGGGATATGGCGAAAAATTACAACCGGCATTGGTTGGCAGCAAACATGATGTCAGAAGCCTTTATGGGTTTCCATGCCTTTAACGCAAAAAAAATCACTGGCCAGGATGTGATCGACTTTGTCAAGTACAGGCAGCTGATCGCTGAGGGAAAGACGATCGA
>DAOWCB010000219.1 GCA_030633795.1 Candidatus Aminicenantota bacterium
CCGTTTGATGACAAGCGGAGGGGTATCTTTTCCACCAGAAGCCCAAACCGGCCCAATCCCATCGGCTTTACTGTGCTTCGGTTCATCAAAAGGGACAATAATAAATTGCAGGTCCAAGGGGTGGATATGATTGAGGGAACACCTATCCTGGATATCAAGCCTTACACACCTAGAGACCAAAAACCTGAGGCCCGATTCGGCTGGCTTGAGGAATGGTTAGACTAGGTTTCCCCCTTGTTTTGTGGGGAGGTTTCTGGTATATATTTTTTTTGTTCCTCAAATTTAAAAGGAGGACGAACAAAATGTACAAATATCTTTCTTCTTTTTTATGTCTGCTACTGATTCTCTTTTCCCCGATGATTCTGCAGGCCTCTAAAATATTTCCATACGATTACAAGGTCGTAGAGCTGGAGAACGGCTTCAAAGTTGTCTCCATCCCTCTTCCTAACCCAAACATAATTTCCTATTACACCATCGTTCGATCCGGATCACGAAACGAGGTCGAGCCGGGAAAATCCGGTTTTGCCCACTTCTTCGAGCACATGATGTTCAAGGGCACGGAAAACATGTCTCCTGAGGAGTACGACAATTTCCTCAGTGAGATCGGTGCGGGAACCAATGCTTACACCACGGATGATTACACCTGTTATTACGTTGTATTCGCCGGGAGGGAAAACTTGGAAAGCGTGGTTAAAGCCGAAGCGGACCGGTTCATCAACCTGTACTGGGATGAGGAAATGATCAAAACCGAAGCAACGGTTATCGAGGGTGAGTATTACGCCAGCGTTTCCAGCCCATTCAGAAGGCTATTCGAACTTCTCAGGGATACGGCTTACGAAAAACACTCCTACAAACACACCACTCTAGGGTATCTGGAAGACATCCTGGACATGCCGAACCAATTTCCTTACAGCCAGTTGTACAAGAAACGCTTTTACGCACCGGACAACGCAATCCTCCTGGTGGCCGGAGACTTCGACCATGATCAATTGATGACCTACGTGAATCAACATTACGGCGGCTGGGAAAAGTCCGGCTACAATCTGGTCACTCCGGAAGAACCAGCTCAAACCAAATCCAAAAGAGCCCATTATGATTGGCCGACTCAAACCCTTCCCCTGCTGGCCATAGGATTCCACGGGACCGCCTATTCGGACGAGAACATCGACAAAGCCGCACTCGATCTGATGGCGGATATCGCTTTTTCCCGCTCATCCGAGCTCTACCAGAGACTTGTCATCGAAGAACAAAAATGCCAGTCCTTGAGGGCCAGTTTTGCGGACAGACGAGATCCCTATCTCCTAACTTTTAATTCCGTAGTCAAAAATGAAAAGGACCTTGCATATGTGGAAGAGGAGATATTCAAGGAGCTGGAGAGGTTAAAAACAGAGCCGGTCTCGGAGGAAAAACTAGCCGAGATAAAGTCCAACCTCAAATACTCGTTCGCTAACTCTTTGGGAACCACGGACGGGGTCGCGGGATCTCTTGCCTTTTACATCAACTTGACAACAGACCCTGGATCTGTGAATAAAATGTTCGATCTCTTCGAGAGAGTCACCCCTCAGGATATCATGGCCATGGCCAAAAAGTATTTCAAAAAATCAAACAGCACGGTGGTGACTCTGACAGGAGGAGAAGCCCTATGAAAAAAACAAAAATACTATTTCTTATCGTATTTTTTACAGTGGCTTTTTTCATGACTACATCTTGTACCAAAGAGACAGCAGGAAAAATGGGATCAGAGCTTCTTCCTGTTGAAGGAAGTCCCTTGGTCAGTTTCCGCATCCTGCTGAACATCGGTTCAGCCTATGATCCGGCAGGAAAAGAGGGCCTATGCCAGCTCGCATGCAGCATGCTGAGAGGTGGGGGAACAAAAACCTTGACCTTCAAAGAAATCCAGAAAAAATTCTACCCAATGGCTGCCGGTATGGGTCTCCGGGTCGAAAAAGAGATGTCTGTTTTCACAGGAACCATTCATATCGATAACCTAGATGAATATTATGCTATTTTTAAAGAGATGCTGCTCGAGCCTGGGTTTCGCGAAGATGATTTTATCCGACTGAAGACCAACCAGCTAAACTTCTTGGAAAAAACTCTGGTCGGCAATATGGACGAACAATTCGGCAAAGAGATTTTGAACCTGATGATGTACGCTGACCATCCCTACGGCCACCACGATTCAGGCACTGTAGAAAGCGTAAGAAGCTTGAGCTTAGATGATGTCAAAGCCTTTTACCAGGAGAACTTCAAGCAGGGTAACATCACCATCGGATTGGCCGGGGGTTACCCATCCGACTTCCCCACAAAAGTCGCGGATGATTTTTCCGCTCTTCCGGAAGGATTCGATCCTCAACTGGAACTGCCAGCCCAACGAATGCCTGAAGGGCTGGAAATAGTGATCGCCGACAAACAAACCCCTGCCACGAATATCTCGATGGGTTTTCCCCATACCATAGGAAAGTCTTCCGACGATTTTTTTGCTCTCTGGATCGCCTGCTCCCACTTCGGGGAACACCGGCAGAGCCTTTCCCTTCTCTACCAGAAAATCCGGGAAGAACGCGGACAAAACTATGGAGACTATGCCTATGCAGACCATTTTATTCAAGGCCGTCGCAAATTTCCTGCAATCAATTATTGCCGTCAACAACAGTATTTCTCGATCTGGATACGAGCACTGGCCAACTCTAACCGCCACTTTGTTTTGCGCCAGGCTCTACGGGAGCTGAAAAAACTGGTGGAAGAGGGAATTCCTGAAGAACGATTCGAGCTCGTTCGCACATACCTTCTGAACTACACCAAACTTTATGCCCAAACGCTCGGTGAACGGCTTGGCTGGCAGATGGACTCTCGCTACTACGATTACCAAGATTTCTTGGATGAAGTCCAGGAACGCCTGCCCAAAATCACGCGCGAGGACGTGAACAACGCCATCAAAACCTATCTGAATTCCGACAATGTCTATATCGCCATCATCACACAAGATGCCCAGGCCTTTAAGGATGTCCTGGTTGCCAACACACCATCACCGATAAGCTATGCTAATCCGAACATGCCCCAGAGAATCAAGGATGAGGATCTGGTTATCCAAACTTTTCCACTGGATATCCTGCCTGTAAAAATCCGCATCGCCAAGGCTTCGGACTTTTTCCAGAAAACAGGAATTCCAAAAACAGAGTGAAGGGCTGATCCACACTGCTGATAAAAGTCCTCCAAGGTGGTGGGGATTGGGGTTATTATGTCCGGTTCGTGAACCCGGAGGGCCAACTCCTAAGGAATATCGAAATCGAATGACAAAATGGATAAAATCCGACTGAAAATAGCCTTTATCGGGGACAGCTTGACAGAGGGAGTTGTCGGGGCTTCCTATTTTGACATACTCCAAGACAAATTGTCTCAGCATGAGCTGTTGAACTACGGTAAAGGTGGAGACACTGTGATAAGCCTATTTCGTCGTTTACACAAGATCAAATTCAAACCCCCTCTGGACATCGGATTTCTCTGGATCGGAGTGAATGACGTTTTTGTCAAGACCAACTGGCCATTCCCGCTGGCCAAACGCCTGCGAGGACAGCCTTGGGCAAAAAGTCATACACAATTCCGGGATTACTACCGTTCTCTGCTGGAATTATTGCAGGATAATATCACTCATATTTTTACTCTTCCGCCTCTCTTGATAGGAGAGGATATCGACAATGCCTGGAACGAAGAATTGACTGTTCTCTCAAAAATCATCCATGACCTATCCGTCAAGTACTCAAATGTTGAATTTGTCGACTTGAGGGAG
>DAOWCB010000125.1 GCA_030633795.1 Candidatus Aminicenantota bacterium
TCATGAGTCGACGCCTCACATCTGCAGCAACCGCAGCTTGTGAATAAACCTGGCTATGAAAGGTTAATATACTGAAATAATTTGATAATGGGGAAAACACTTATCGAACAGATCATCCAATCACACACGCATGATGAAGTAACACCTGGGAAGATCGTGTGGATGGACCTGGACATCCGGTCGGCGCGGGATTTTGGTGGCCCCAACGTGGTGAAAAATTTCGAGAGAGAATACGGGAATGATTCTGTCAAGGACAAAACCAAGACATTTTTTACATTTGATTTGTGTGTTCCTGCCTGTTCTCTCAAGTACGCGGATAATCAACAGGTTTGTCGCGATTTTGCCCGCAAACATGGTATTAAAGTCTTTGATGTAGACCAGGGTATCGGTTCTCATGTGCTCATCGAAGAGGGCCTGGCACTGGCCGGAACGACGGTGGTTGGGACTGACAGTCATCTGAACATTCTTGGAGCGGTGAATTGTTTCGGACAGGGAATGGGAGATGTGGATATCACTTTTGCCTTCAAAACTGGAAAAACATGGTTTGAGGTGCCTGAAACTCTCCGGGTCATGGTCGATGGGACCATCTCATCTGAAGCCAGTGCCAAAGATTTGACGCTTTATATCTTGAAACGATTGGGCACGAAGAGAGCTGCTCTGAAGGCAGTAGAGTTTTATGGAGAGACGGTCAAGAACCTTTCCTTGGCCGGGCGCATAACTCTCTGCAGCATGGTTACCGAGATGGCTGGTATCATAGGTTTTGTTCCTGATGTCGATGAAAATGCCGCATATGCAGATTCTGTCGTGCTCGATGTCACGGGTTTGACCCCTCAAATTGCTGCTCCCTCATCCCCAGAGAACGTATTTAATGTATCTGAATTCAAGGGTACAGACATCCATTCCGGTTTTATCGGATCCTGTACCAATGGACGGACAGAGGATTTGGCTGCTGCCGCACGAGTTCTGGAGGGGCGGAAAATAAAAGAGGAGGTCATGCTCAAGGTTGTCCCAGCTACAAGAAGCGTATACCAAGAGCTTTTGAACCAAGGAATCCTCGAAATTCTTTTTTCCAGTGGAGCTATCGTCAGCAATCCCGGATGTGGGGGGTGTGCCGAAGGACATATCGGGCTGACCGGGGAGGGGGAAGTCCAAATCAGCACCGGCAACCGAAATTTTGCGGGCAAACAAGGTAAAGGCCAAACATATTTGGCAAGTCCTGAGGTGGTTGCAGCCTCCTGTGTGGTCGGCCGGATCATCGGCCCTGAGGATTTGTGATATGGTAGAATCAAGCGTTTCAGGAAAAATTATTGTTCTATCCGATGCTAAGGGCCATCTCATCGAAAACATCGATACCGATCAAATTTTTCACAATGCCCATCTCCATATTACCGAGGTGGATAAGATGGGAACTTATGCCTTCGGTAACTTGGAGAGCTGGAAGGATTTTCCCCAAAAGTCCAGTCCTGGAGACATCCTTGTCGTGGGCCGGAATTTTGGGGCAGGCTCTTCCCGCCAGCAAGCGGTGGATTGTTTCAGATGTTTACAGATCGGGGCCATCCTCTCGCCATCCTTCGGAGCCATCTACTTCCGGAATGCGGTCAATTCGGGCTTTCCGGTCCTGAGGAGCTTGGAGCTCACACAGCTTGTGGATGAAGGAAAACTCGAGGCGGGAGATGATATCCGCGTGCATTTCATTTCCAGAAAAGCTCATATTAGCAACAAAAACCTGTCGTTTAGCATTCTGCCGATGAGCGACGTCCAATACGAAATTTATAAGGCAGGGGGGCTATATAGTTATGGGAAAACCTGGAATCAAGATTGAAGAGGATGCCCTCATTCTCGGTGTGGATACGACCACGCCATCAGGGAGTGTTGCCCTTTTAAGAGGCCCCTCTCTTTTTGCCGAAATCAATCAGGATTCTCCGGCCACATTTTCTGAGCGTCTTCTTCCGGCTATACGATTTTTGTTAGAGTCCAACAAGCTGAGCATTCAGGATGTGGAAGGATTCGCCGTGGCCGTAGGCCCAGGTTCCTTTACGGGAATAAGGATTGGGTTGAGTACGATTAAATCTTTTGCGTATCCTTCTGGAAAGCCGATAGTCCCGGTTTCCACGTTGGAGGCGCTGGCGAGAAAAATCCAACATCCACAGAATCGGTTGATCTGTCCCCTCCTCGATGCAAAAAAAAACGAAGTTTATGCCGCCCTTTTTGAGTCAAAGAAAGGAGGCTTCCAAGAGCTTATTCCGCAGGGCGCCTACTCTCCGGATGCCTTGTTTTCGCGACTGCCTGCTCATCGGGTCATTCACTTTATCGGCAGTGGCGTGGGTGTTTACCGCGCTTTGTTATTCCAGTATTTAAAGGATAAGGCGAAATTTGCCCGAAGGACCCCCTACATAGCTTATGAAGTTGGATCGATCGGCTATGAAATGTTGCGAAAAAATCAAGGAAAAGATATCCATGAAATAGAGCCCTTGTATTTGCGCAAATCTCAGGCGGAGGAAAAACATTAGAAAATCGGATCTTTCCCAAGAGGCCTATTTTTTGCGGCGAATGGTCGAAGAAGATCTTCCCTATGTCATAGAGATTGAAAACATTTCTTATCCCAATCCCTGGCAACTTTCTTCTTTCAAGGGTGAGGTAGAGAATAGACCCATTTCTAATCCGTATGTCATTATATATAGACCATTGGAAAAGGTCATCGGGTACATCATTTATTGGCATATGAGAAATGAAGTTCAGATCAGCAATATTGCGATCTCTCCCGATTACAGGCAATTGGGAGTGGGTGAAGGAGTGCTCAGGAACGTGTTGCTCGAGATACGCCACAAAGGTGTCGAATTCGTATTTTTAGAGGTCAGGCCATCCAATCTTGCCGCCCGTCGCTTGTATGAAAAATTGGGATTCACGATATTAGGCTTGAGAAAGGGATATTACCGCAGTCCCTCTGAGGATGCCATCGTCATGGGGAAAAGCCTCTCTCAATAATAGACCTTGATCATGCAAAGGCCCTGAGGCTCTGCGGTGGGGCTGTCGAGAGTTCGTTTGCCTCCCTTGAACAAGTCATCAATGATATCTGGTGACCTTCTTCCTCTTCCGATTTCTAAAAGAGTTCCCACCATGGTTCTCACCATATATCTCAAAAATCCGTTCGCCTCGACCGTGTATATGATTTCCTCTCCCTTTTTTTGAACCTCAGAGCGGCTGACATTCCTCACAGGATGCAAAAGCCGATTGGAAGAGAAAGGAGTGAAATCTGCCTCTCTTATAAATTTTGCAGAAGCGGATTTCATCCCCTCCAAATCAAGCTGGTAAGGCCAATGGAGAGCATATCGGAGGAGGAAAGGACTGATGCTTTTCGCGTTGAGTATTCGGTACTGGTATATTTTGGACCGGGCCATTCTTCTTGCATGAAAATCTTTATCCACTTTCTGGAGCGATATGATGCGGATATCACGGGGAAGAAGAGAATTCACTGCCCGAAGGAGTTCTTCTTCTGTAAGAGTAAGGTCGGCTTTGAAGCTGGCAACCTGCGCGAGTGCATGCACACCCGCATCGGTTCGGCCCGCACCCAAAACAGGGATGTTTTTTTTTGCGATTTTGGCTAATGCTCTTTCGAGACGGCCCTGGATGGTCTTTTTCTTTGGTTGCCTCTGCCAGCCGTGATAGTCGGTTCCGTCATAACAAATTTCTATTTTGTAAGTTTCAATCATTTGCAGCCGGTCTTTATGAAGTTAGGGGGAAATAATCTTTGAGTGCCAAATCGATAGCCTCTTCGGCCGTTTCCGCATTTTTCACTCCTTGGATGTCCCATGTTCCAATGCCGATGACCTTTTTTCCGTATATATTCCCATAGGCGATCTCTGTCAGGGTTCCGAACTGTCCATCCACAGCTATAAGGACATCCGCATTCATGGCGACTAGGGAGTTTCGCGTGTAGCCCATACCTGTAGCTAACGGAAAGTCGATATATTTATTGGCATCTTTGGGGGAAGTTCCGGGCAGGATTCCGATGGTTATTCCTCCGCCTTTTTTGGTGCCACGGGCAGCGGCTTCCATGACGCCTCCCAATCCGCCACAGACCAGGATGGCTCCCTTTTCTCCAATCCGTTGTCCAACCTCATAAGCAATCTGGCGGTACTTGGGATCCGGTGATGCCCCACCGATCACACCTATCCTTATTTTATTTCGTATTTCCATAATAAATCTCCAATTCCTCCAATAGTAAAACGACAGAACCTTGCGAATTTTCTCTTTTTTCCATGAAAACAAAGACAGTATATCAATTCTTTCCTCAAAAGTTGAGTTGAACCGGTGTTATAAATCCATTAAAATGCCATGGGAAGGAGTGCGATGCTTAAGAAAACAGGCCATTTTTTTCTTTTTTTGTTTATTTTCCTTCTTGCTGGATGTTCCACACGAACAAAGTCAGAGTATTGGCTATATCGGTTCATCGATAATCTGCACAGAGAGAATATTGAAGGAAGCCCGCTTTTGGGTATTCTTGAGGAATCAACTGAGATCAAAGGGCTATTCCCCTCCGAATCCCGTCCATTATCCGATATGGGTTCAGGGGAGAATCCATGTGGCCTTAAGCGGAAAATTAAGCTGGGAGGGACGGATAGGAATATTCTTTTTTGTCCACCAAATACTCATCTCAGCTTTTCGCTCGATCGATTAGAAAATTCTGTTCTGGAATTCGGAATTGGCTTAATTACAGAGGACAAAACTGAAGATAACTCAGAAGTCCTTAAGAAAGAAAAGAAAGGAGTATTCTTTTTTGTGTTTATTGAAGCAGCGGGGAGCAAAAAGATGATTTTTCAAAAATACCTTTCCCCTCCACCAGATAAGGAGTCTCCGTTGTTTTCTTGGCATAGCCTTGATTTGCCCATCATCAAAAAGGATGTGCGCCTGTCGTTTGTCACAGAAGGGGATGAGAGGAATTTATCTTTCTGGTTCAATCCAATCCTTTACAAAAGACAGGAAAAAACTATTAATGTTATCTTGATATCCATAGATACTCTCAGGGCAGATCACCTGGGGTGCTACGGATACGAGAGGAACACGAGTCCCCGAATAGATCATCTGGCAAAAGATAGCGTTACCTTCCTGAACACTTATGCCTCATCACCTTGGACTCTTCCTTCTCATGTGTCGATTTTAACATCGCTCCATGGTGTGAATCACCAAGTTTACCATAACGATGAATCCATGGATCTTTCTCTGATTACGCTAGCTGATATTCTAAGAAAGAAGCAGTTTTGTTGTGCGGCCTTTACGGGAGGGGGCTTTGTGAGTTCTGATTATGGTTTCTCCAAAGGCTTTGATGCCTACAGCAATGACGAAGGCAGTACTTTCCGCCAGGATTCGGCTGAACACTTGTTTCGGCTTGCTTCTGAA
>DAOWCB010000034.1 GCA_030633795.1 Candidatus Aminicenantota bacterium
AGAGGGCTCATCTTTTTTGTCTGCATAACCTGCATGTTCGGCTTCGGTCTATTCCTCCAAGGCAGAATATATGCATTTCAGACAGAGAATCCTCTGACAATTCTTGGCTTCTTTTCTGACTTGGGAATAGGATTTTATTACTTTTTATCCAAAATTTTTACGTTGGGCGTGGGAAATTTAAAAAGTACAACCTTTGAATTCGGCACAGCATACATTGCCGGAGCCGGCCTATTGAACTATCTCGTGGCTCTCGATGCTTTGGACATCGCTTCAGGAAAAAAGCCATGATTCTGAAAAGTCATCTACTCTCCATGATTATCTATGCCATTTTTGTCTGCGTCGTTTTGGCTCTCATCCGAAGACGCGAGAGGAAAGCACGGATTCGCTACTTTGTTTCTCTGTTTCTCATCATGGTTGTTGGTGCTTTGTTGTTTGGGTGGTTCATGTATCTTTTCATCCCTTAACCTGAATTATTCATAAAAAGTACCGATGACACTTTTTATTTTCATTAAATTCAAAATTTCATATTCATTTTAATCATTTCATCGGTGCTTTTTACCCTACGGGCGAGCCAATCTCACCCCATCGGCTTCGTTGTGGCCCATTTGCAGTAGTTCACTGCAACTTCATGAGCCACTTCCTTGCATCCTTTAATGCTAGGGTGGGGCGGAGGGTCTTGGCTCGTGAATAATCCAGGTTGGTTTATTTGATTGGCTAAATCGTTGTGCTATAATCTTTCCTCAACAGATGATTGAACTTTATCATATTTGGAAACAATACCAGAAACCTGACTGGGCTTTAAAAGATGTCACCCTTAAGGTCAACCAAGGCGATTTTTGTTTTGTGACGGGACCCAGCGGTTCGGGAAAATCAACCCTTCTTAAAATCATTTTCCGCGAAATTTTTCCTACACACGGTCAAATCGTCGTGGATGGGAGAAACATCTTGCGAATCTCCGACCATAAGATTTACAGACTAAGACGCACGATGGGAATTGTGTTCCAAGATTTCCGGCTGGTCTTTCATAAGAGAGTATTCGACAATGTTGCCGTCGTTCTCCAAGTTCTTGGTTACCCAAGAAAGGAACTGAGACGCAGGGTATTTAATGCTCTCAGGATGGTCAATCTCAATCACAAGATGTGGGAATATCCTTCTCATCTCTCATACGGGGAACAACAAAGAGTCGCCATCGCAAGAGCTGTGGTAAACAATCCAAACATTATTTTAGCCGACGAACCCACCGGAAATCTCGACACAGAACTTGCCTATGAGATAATGAGTCTGTTCTTAGAAGTTAATAAAAAAGGAACCACGGTCATCATCTGCACACACGATCGAGAACTGATCCGGCATTTTGGGAAAAAAATAGTATTTTTGTACAAAGGGAAGCTTTTGAGAGAGGAAAACATTTGATAGTACAAAAATTCAAACATTTCCAACGAGAAATTCTGAATAATCTCTGGCAATTCAGGGCTAGGAACGTTTTCTCCGTTACGATCATATGTTTATCATTCCTTATCGTCGGGATTTTTGTCTCCCTATCGAACAACCTCCAATACACAGCTCAACAGCTATCCCAAGACATGGCTGTTGTATTTTTCCTAAACAAAGACATCTCTCCAATAGACAGAGAGGCCATCACAAGGGAACTAGAAAAGTCTACTCTTGTGCAAAAAACTCAGTTCGTAAGCTCAGAAGAAGCCATAGAAAAATTCCTGATAAAATTCCCAGACCTCGAGGGAATCGTTGACAACCTCAAGCTGAATCCTTTTCCATCATCCTATGAGATATCACTTCGAGAAAAAAATCTTACATATGAGGATACTCAGCCATTTATCGATAAAATGAGAGGGATGAAAGGTATCGAGGATGTCCAATTCAACAAGGACTGGGTAGAAAAAATGCAGTCGCTCAGCCGATTGGCCAGATCAGTCGGTTTTTTCCTCGGAGGAATCCTGGTTTTGGCCTCATTCTTTATCGTTTCCAACGTTATCAAGCTCAATGTTATTGCTCGAAAAGATGAGATAGAGATCCTTCGTTTTGTAGGAGGATCGAATATCTTCATCCGAATTCCATTTTTAACCGAAGGCATAATCTTGGGAGCTCTTGGGGGCATACTGTCTCTTCTGCTCCTTTTTGTCGTGATAAAGCTATTTCCTCTCTATCTTGGCTCATCTTTAGGCATCTTGAATGAATTGATCAATTTTCGTTATCTCACATTTTCCCAAAGCTTTGCGCTCATCTTCTCAGGTGCGGTGATCGGCTTGTTTGGAAGTATGAGTTCCATCGCCAAATTCCTAAAATCCTAAACAGAAATTTCCCCAATTTCTGGCAATATGTCCCTGATTTCAAAAAATCATGTTTATGAATAATTCAGACTAAATAAATATAAAAGGAAGGTTAGGAAGAGTGAAGCCCCAAAAGGGATTATCCCGAGTCGAAAGGGCTGCAAAGATTGACTTAAGAGACTTCTTATCCTACAATTCGAGAAAATGGCTTCCATAGGACAAGAACTCAAGAGAGAGCGTGAACTCAGGGGGATTTCTCTGAAAGAAATTGCAGATGCGACAAAAATAAACGTCCGATTCCTGCGCGCCCTGGAAGAAGACCGGCTTGAAATGTTGCCCGAACAATTCTTCACAAGAGGCATAATCCGGACCTACGCAAAATATCTGGGCCTGGACGAACAAAGTGCCTTAAACACCTATCTTGAGGATTTGCAAACCCGGGAAACGCAAGAGACATCAAATGGAGACAAAAAATCCAAAGTGAGGGAACGCCCTGAATCCCTTCCAAAAAAGAAAAAAATCTCATTGCTATTCGCTTTCATGGTTTTGGTTATTCTTGCACTCATCATAATCATATACTTTGTTTTCCGAAATGATGAGAGTCCTCCTCCCGATACATCGAAAATGGAATCCACCATACAAAATATAGAAGAGAAACCGATAACCACACCTTCCATCACTCAGGAAGAACCGGAAATCGAGCAGGAAGAATTGAACATTGAAATCACAGTTCAACAGGAAACATGGCTGGAGATATTTGCGGACCAGGAAATGGTGGACAGCGGGATTAAGGCTCCAGGGGAACGCCTCCAATTCAAAGCACTCCAAGAATTTCTCATTCATATCGGAAACGCAGGTGGGATCACATATACCATAAATAGCGAAGAAGGAATTAAATTCGGAGAACTAGGAGAAGTTAAAAGAGACATCCAAATCACCTTGGATAACTATCAAGATTTTATTGCCAAGAAAGAAGAATTATGAATCAATAAGCATGGCAGACACAAAGAAAAAAGGCTCCCGTTTTGTTGCTGCTATCATCATTTTTCTAATCATTCTGTTTTTTACGATCGAATTTATTATTCGGGAAGCCCAAGAATTTTCCCCCACTTCATTTACGAACATTCTTCTCAACTCTCTGCAGATTATCGTCCTCTTGATGTTCCTCATCCTTTTGTTCGTGCTGGGGAGAAATTTGGTAAAACTTTATCTGGAGAGAAAGAGGAAAGTTCTTGGAGCACATTTCAAGACAAAACTTCTGCTCTTTTTTATCGCGCTCTCCCTTATTCCCACGCTCCTATTATTCTTTTTTGCCAGCGATCTCATAAGCCGAAACGTAGAGACGTGGTTCAAGACACCGATAGACCGGATCTTAGACGATACCAAAGGTCTCACCGATGGATTTTATATCACTGGAGAAGAAACTACCCTTCATTACGCCAAGCAACTCAGTGCAGCCATCCAGGAACAGAATCTCATCGACCTAAACCGGAGACTTCCATTGATGGAATTTGTGCGAGACAAATTGACAGAATACAAGCTGGATGAAATCGGTGTTTTTATTGCCGAAGAAGAACTGTTCACCTATCTCAATCCCGACCTTCCGTTTCAATACTACAGAGATATCAAGACCAATTTAGTAAAGAGAGCCCATCTCGGAGAATCCATCAGCAGCATCGATCCAATGGGCAATGGAGAAATGATCCGTGGAGGGATTTCATTCATCACCCCGAATGGAGAGAATGTGCTAGTTGTGACGGGAAAATTCCTCCCTCAAAATTACGCGGAAAAGATCAATAACATCTCAGCCTATGTCCAGAGATACAGTCAACTCAAAATCCAAAAAAATCCGGTCAAAGCTTTTTACTTCCTCACGCTGATATTCATAACTCTCCTTATTATCTTTGCAGCAAGCTGGATCGGATTCCATATAGCTAGAGGCATAACGGTCCCGATAGAAAAGTTGGCTCAAGCCACAAAAGAAGTCAGCAAAGGAAATTTAGAAGTCCGTGTCGAAGATCCGGCATCTGACGAACTCGGCATTCTTATCGATTCGTTCAACCAGATGATTTCAGATCTAAACGAAAGCCAGCATAACATCGCACAAAAAACAACCGAACTGGAAGGACGAAAGCAGTATATCGAGACTATCCTAAATAACATCACCACGGGTGTCATTACTCTGGATGCACAAGGCATCCTCACCACCATTAATCCCACGGCCCGTGATATGCTCGGCCTCAAACAAAGGAACTTGATCGGAAAGGGCTATAAAGATGTGCTCAATGACGACAATTACGGCGAAATCGTGGAAAATATAGAGAGAGGACTCCAGAAAAAGCAAAAAGTTTCTGATAAGGAAATAAACATAAACTTCGATACTCAGAATGTTACCCTGGCTTTGACTTTGTCCCCGTTGAGAAAAGCGAACTCCCAATTCTCGGGTATGATAGTCGTTCTTGACAACCTGACCCAACTTATCAAGGCGCAAAAAATATCTGCGTGGAAAGAGATTGCCCAACGGGTTGCCCACGAGATTAAAAATCCACTCACGCCTATCCAGCTCTCGGCCGAAAGGATTATCAAAAATTTAAAGGTAAACAAAACACGTTCCAGTGAAATCATCGAAGAAGGTGCCAATACCATCGTCCAAGAAGCGCGCACGATAAAATCTCTCGTGGATGAATTCTCAAACTTTGCTCGTATGCCCAGCATCCGTCTCCAATCGGCAGACCTTCACTTAATCATCGAGCAAACGATCTCTTTATTCACCGGAATATTCTCCGATATAGAATTCGAAACGCAGTTTTCCCCGGAAATCCCCGCCCCCCTTCTGATCGATCCTGATCAGATGAGACGTGTTTTCATCAATCTGATCGACAACGCTATCGATGCGATGAACAAAAAGGGGAAAATCCAGATAAGCACATCCTTCGATAAGAATCAGCAACAGGTGAACATCGAAATCGCCGATTTTGGACCTGGGATCCCGCTAAAAGAAAGAGATAGGTTATTCAATCCCAATTATTCCACAAAAAAGAAAGGCACGGGCCTCGGGCTTGCCATTGTCAACCAAGTCGTCGGTGAGCATAATGGTTCCATTGAAGTGGAGGCCAACAAACCTCACGGCGCAAAATTTATAATTCAGATACCAACATGATAAAAGACAAAATTCTTGTAATCGACGATGAGGCAGGGATACGGTCTTCCTTGAAGGGCATCCTCGAAGACGAAGGTTTTGCTGTTACAACAACAGATACGGGTGAAACAGGTCTCGATATTCTTAAAAACGAAAATATTGACCTGGTTCTTCTCGATATTTGGCTGCCGCAGATGAGTGGTCTCGACGTCCTTGCAAAACTAAAAACTGAAGAAGAAGATTCTCAAGTGGTCATGATTTCGGGACACGGATCGATTGCCACCGCTGTCCAGGCGACGAAATTGGGAGCTTTTGACTTTTTAGAAAAACCGCTATCACTGGAAAAAGTAGTGCTGACCGTCAAAAACGCTCTCCGCCAAAAAAAGCTAGAGGAAGAGAATATACAACTACGGGAAAGACTAGAAGCCAAATTCCAGCTAATCGGAGAGAGCCCTGCCATCCAAAAAATAAAAAATGAGATAGATCTGGCAGCTCCCACAAGCGGCCGAGTGCTGATATACGGGGAAATCGGGACGGGAAAGGAGCTTGTTGCCCGTCTTATCCATCAGCAAAGCCCGAGAAGACACAAAAGATTCATACAAATCAATTCTGCTGCTATTCCTGAGGATCTGATCGAAAGCGAACTGTTTGGCCATGCGGGAAAAGAAAAGGCGGACTCAGAACGGTGGAAAAAAGGGAAAATCCTTCTTGCAGATGGAGGCACCCTCTTTCTTGATGAAATTGGAGAAATGAGCCTCAAAACCCAGGCCAAACTTGTCCGTTTCATCGAGGAACAAAGATTCGAACCTTTGGGATCATCAGAATCCATTACATCAGATGTCCGCCTGATTGCATCCACCCACAAAAATCTAAGAGAACATATCGCCGCTTCAAAATTCAGAGAAGACCTTTTTTTCAAGCTCAATATCATCCCGATGGTGTTCCCTCCCCTTAGGGAACGAAAGGAAGATATCCCATTATTGATAGAATACTTTCTGAATTACTTTGCAAAAGAATACGGGAAAAAACAAAAAACCATGGACGCAGAAGCAATGAAAGCCTTCATCAATTATTCATGGCCAGGGAATGTAAGCGAGCTTATCAATGTGATTGAAAGATTCGTCATCATGGTTCAAGAAAGAGAAATAAAATCTGCTCACCTATCCCTTCTTGTGGAACCGATCGAATCGCAGTTCATTTCGACCATAGAAGAAAATCAACCCCTTGTCCAAGCAAAGGAACGGTTCGAAAAAGAGTATATCCACAAAACCTTGCTAAATAACAATTGGGATATACCGAAGGCGGCATCCGAACTTAAACTCGACAACAAGGTTCTTGAAGAAAAAATTAAGGGGCTAGGGATATCCTTCCTCGGCTAACTCCCTGGACGAACCGATCTCACTACATCGACTTCGTTGCAGCCCATTTGCAGTAGTTCACTACAGCTGCATGAGCCACTTCCTCGTCGCTGCAGCAATCTCAACTCGTGAATAATCCAGGTTACTTGACCGAGTTTAAAAAGAAATAGACCAAGGTTCTGTTGATTGTTATAATAGGAAAAATTTTTTTCGGACAAACGGAAATAATATGGAAAATCAACTGCTTACCTTCTTAACACAAATCAGAGACTACATTTGGGGCCTTCCACTCATTATCCTTTTAGTCGGGACAGGTGTGTTTCTCACCATACGATTAAGGGGACTGCAGATAAGAGGTCTTTTTTATTCTCTAAATCTCGCTTTTATCAAAAGAAAAGAAGACGACCAGGAAAAGGGCGACATATCCCATTATCAGGCACTGATGACAGCTCTCGCTGCAACGGTCGGCACAGGAAATATTGTGGGGGTGGCCATTGCCATCGTTGTGGGAGGTCCGGGGGCTCTTTTCTGGATGTGGATCACAGGACTTTTCGGGATGGCCACCAAATATTCCGAAGCGGTATTGGCGATAAAGTATAGAGAAAAAGACGAATTCGGGACCATGAGCGGCGGGCCGATGTATTACCTTTCAAAGGGACTTAAAGCAAAATGGCTTGGTGTGCTTTTTGCTGTGTTTGCGTTCCTCGCTGCCTTTGGGATAGGGAACATGGTTCAATCCAACTCTGTCGCGGACTCTGTCCAAACATCTTTGGGTTTGCCCCCTTGGATAACGGGACTCATTCTAGCTACTTTCACAGCTATGGTGGTTCTCGGAGGAATCAAAAGCATCGCCAAAGTCACCCAAGTCCTCGTGCCCATAATGATAATCGTGTATGTCTTGGGAGCGACAATCATCCTGATAATGAAGATCGCAGATATTCCGCAAATCTTCGCTCTGATCTTTAAATCCGCCTTCACGCCCACAGCTGCATATGGCGGATTTTTAGGCGCCACGGTCATGCACACAATCCGTATGGGCGTGTCAAAGGGTGTTTTTTCCAACGAATCTGGACTTGGCTCAGCGCCAATAGCAGCAGCTGCGGCAAGAACTCCGAACCCAGTCAAACAGGCGCTTGTTTCTATGACTCAAACCTTTATCGACACCCTTGTGATTTGCACGATGACCGGGCTCGTAATCCTTTCCTCTGATCTTTGGACGTCGGGATACACAGGTGCCGAACTCACGACAATCGTATTCCACACTTTTCTTCCCGGAGGATTCGGCGGATTCATCGTGACTGTAAGTTTGATTTGTTTTGCCTATTCAACCATATTGGGTTGGTGTTATTATGGGGAAAAATCCATCGAATATTTGTTTTCAGCAAGAGCTGTTAAAGGCTACCGCATTGTTTTTGTCATTTTTGTCGCGATCGGAGCAATGCTCAAGCTCGAGATCGTCTGGAGATTCTCGGATATCATGAACGGCATGATGGCTTTTCCCAATCTCATCGGGCTTATAGGCCTCAGCAGTGTGATAGCTCTAGAGACGAACAAATATTTCTACAACAAAAAATAACTTCTCTCTCCTTTTCAATTTACACCTGAAATGTTTTATGCTATCGTGATTGGCGACAACTCAAAGGAAATGAAATGAAAGTCGATGCTATGAGATTGGTCATCAGTTCCGCCCGGAAGTTTATCAATATGGGGATTCTATCCCGCTTGTGGAACTTGGTAAAAAACTTACATGCTGCTGACATCGCTTCCCTGATGAATCATCTTATTGTTAGGGAAAAGCTCACTCTATTCAACACCATCTATGAAAATGACAAAGAAAAAGGGGGAGAAGTCCTCAGTGAACTCGTACCGGAAGACGCTGCTGATATGCTGAATGAACTTCCTGTGGAGCAAATCTCTGAAATTCTTCAAGATATTCCCCCTGACGACGTGCCACCCATCCTCCAGCATTTGCCCGAAGACATGCAAAATGCTGTCCTTGCTGCTATGGAAGAAAAGCCGTCTGAAGACGTTAAAGAACTGCTGCTCTACGAAGAAGAAACCGCAGGCCGAATCATGTCTCCCAATTTCTATGCGCTGAACGAAAACACCAATGTCTCGGATGCCATCACTGCTATGCAGTTGGAAGGGGACGTGGAATCTACGTTTTATCTTTATGTCATAGATGACCAAGAACGGCTGGTGGGTGTGATTTCTGTGAGGCAACTCCTTTTCGCTCGTCCCGATACACCATTAAAAAAGATCATGACAAAGGAAATCATCAGCGTCCACACCGAAACTGACCAGGAAGTTGTGGCACGAAATGTCGCTGCCTATAATCTTGTGGCTATTCCTGTTGTAGACACAGAAAACAAGCTTGTCGGAGTGGTGACAGTCGACGACATTATCGATGTTATCGATAAAGAGGCAACTGAAGACATGTACAAAATGGTATCCCTGGACACTTCTGACAGAGTCCAGGACAGCGCCTTTACATCTCTCAAAAAAAGACTCCCTTTTCTTCTCTTCAGCCTTTTAACCGCATCTTTGGCTCCATTGGTTGTTAAAAATTTCACGGGCACAATCGAAAAAGTGATCGAGTTGGCTGTTTTTATGCCTCTTGTTGCAGCTTTGGGCGGAATAGCCGGAAACCAGACAATCGCGATAATGGTCCGCGAAATCGCAATCGGACAGATCGACTGGTTTTCAGCCAGAAAAGCCCTGTTTAAAGAGATCATGGTCGGGACAGGAAACGGCATAATCATAGGTTCCATTCTTGGCGGA